>CP029200.1 GCA_005222125.1 Spiroplasma melliferum
CAATTTATCGGAATTGGTAGAACAACCAAAGATATAGAAATTAAACAAACAAGTACTGGGAAAGAATATGCCATATTTCAATTGGCAATAGCACGCCCATATTCAACACAAAAAGAAACTGATTTTATCCCTTGTCAGGTTTGAAATAAACAAGCCGTAGTTTTACAAAAAATATTGTCAAAAAGGTTCTCAAATTGCAATTACGGGCATTTTGCAATCTTTTAAAAATAAAAGAAGATAAAACACAGTGAATAGTCCAAGTATCTAATTATGAATTTTTACATACAAATAATGACTTAAAAAAAGATATTTTACTATCTGAAAAATCAAATGAAATTATTGCCGAAGAGCAAGCAAATTATAGTTCAGAAGATATTAAAGAATTATTCAATGGTGATGATGCCATTTTATGAGATTAAAATTTCATCTATAATATCAATATTTTTTAACCTAAAATTATCGTTGAAACCAACCAAAAGAATATGATTCTACATTTTGGAAAATATCAACGCTGATAAGGGGCTTAAATACGGTTAAAACCGCAGAAAGGAGCATATTATTATGCAACAATTACAAAAAGAAGAACAAGTCAATTACCACTTTGTTGAGATAAATGGGTTGAACTATAAAGTTATTAATCAACTTGATGAGAAAAAACATGTTTCTAATTTTTACTTACCGAAAAAATTAGTTCGCCAACACCCTACCCGCAAAGACAGTTATAAAGTCAAAATTTATGACAAATTTATTTGTGTACCAAAAATAATGTGTTTTATTGATAAAACTGGTAAATATTTTTTGGTTGGGATTGATATGTTTTTTACCTACTGAATTTATAACACGCGTGATAATAACAAATCGCTTGGCCGGTTATCAAGCAATTAAAGACACTGCAATTAAAGAATTGCATTATTTAACTGTGTCTGCTAGAAGATACGAAAAAGAACAAGCAACAAACCCATTTTTAAGTGGGTTAACTTACCAACAAGCACGCGAACAAATTTGCGCTGAAAGCGACAAATTAAAAGCAGAATACCAAACTTATGTACAAAGTAAGTATTCTGCTAATAACATTAAAAAATCATCAACAGAGAAAATAATTCTCTTATTGATAAGTTTAACACACACTATGAAAAAAACAAGGGTGATCCACCAAAATTATCCGAAGAAGAACTCGACCAATTATTAGTGGAATTAGACAACTTAGACTAACTCCCCTATCGAGTTCTTCACTCCCCTATCAAAAAAAGTATAAGAACTTGCGTAAAACCACAGATGTAGCAAGACAACGAATAAACAAAATTAAGATATGGTCATTATCATATCGTTTTTGCTATTTGGTAAATCACCTATTTTTATTATCATTTTTCTTCCAATATATAACCAAAATAAATACCATTACTATATCAAAACAACATAATTAATAAATTTTACATACTTTCTTAAATAAATTTAGCGGTAATTTTATTTAAAAAATACTAATATATAGTATAATTAAATAAATTAATATTAAACTTTTATTAGTTTATTTAATTTTTTATTATGCTGCGGAACTACAAGCATTTTGGCACGCCAAGCACCCCAAACCCCGCACTCCCAACGTTGTTGATAGCACGGGGTTTGGGCTTAATGCTTGTAGTTCCGCAGTGGTGGTTATTTATTGGTTGTATTAATTACAATTAATACAACCAATAAATAACCACCTAGTTCCTTTTTTCTTTTTGCCCGAGCCCTTAAAAGAAAAAAGCGAACACAAAAAAGAAAAAACCCCACCCTGTTAGTATGACAACGGTGGTTGGTAAGGAGTTGATATTATATGGGTGAACAAGAAAAAATATTGCTGTTGATAAATAGTTGGGGATATTTAAACACCGAACAAATTAGTTTACTTTTAAATAAAAAAGAAAATGGTACATATAAATTTATTATGAAATTAGTTAGTAATAAGTTTTTAAATGTTGATACATTGCCGAAGAAAAATTATTATACTTTAACTAGTAAAGCACAAAGTCATTTAGGACGTGAGCATAAAAAAAACATTAAAGTTAATTACTATGAACTTGCCCACCAAGATATGCTTATCAAATGACTTTGTAGTCAAACCGATATCGAGCACAACCAACTGATACTGTTCGTAATTTGTTGAGTAAAGAAGGTTTAATATGACAGAAAGTTTAAAAATTTTAGATTTATTAAATAAATGAGGATATTTAACAGCCGAGCAAATTGCATTGCTGTTAAATAAACCGATTGAAAGTGCAAAAACTAATTTAAAAAACATTACAGAAAAAACAACTTTACAAAATAGATAAAACCACTCGCAAAAACATTTTATTTCCTTTCGCATAAGGGTAATACTTTTGTTGGGCGAGTTCATAAAAAAAAACATTAAAGTTAATTACTATGAACTTGCCCACCAAGATATGCTTATCAAATGACTTTGTAGTCAAACCGATATCGAGCACTACCAAAACTGAGCGGGAGTTGAAAATGGAAAATGGTAATCTCAATGCTTACCCTGATTTAATCATCACTAAAAACGATGATAGCGAAATTTATGTTGAATTTGAGCGCACCCAAAAATCGCCCAGTCGCTTTAAGAAAAAGTTAGACGACATACTAAATGATTACGTAATGGCGGGCAAATATATTGAATTACCCCCAACGCAAAACACTTGCTAACTGAATACAGCGGCAAATTGACAAAGATGACTTTAAAATAGAACTGCAACAAGTTATTATTTGATCCACACAATAACTATGCGCGGACAAGACCAAACACCTACGAAATATGAAACAATTAATAAAGTATTTGTTTTTGTCACCAAAATATGATAATATTAATTTGGAACAAATAAAAAAGTGAGAGTTAACCACTCCACTATCTATCTAATTATCCTATTCGGATAATTTTTTAATTATGTAAAATAATTTGTAATAGTAGCGTGATTATTTTAAGAATGTCACAAATGATTTGTAACAATTAGAATTTACATATTAATAAAAAAGGGAGTGATATTTAATGTTTGACTTAAATTGAAGTGCTGTCATTTCTTTAAAATATGAAGATGATGAATTTTATTTATTGTGGCAATATTATCGAAATGGTAAAAATAAAATTACGGAAAAAACAAAAGATTATATTAAAAATTTGTTTATCAGTATTATATTCCGAATACGGAACGCCAATTTGAATACTTGGAAATAAACTAAATGAATTAAATACTCGCAGTGCTAGTGCAATTATTAACGGTTTACTACAAAAAGATAAACGATTAATTGCTCTGCTTGTAAAAATATTTAGAGCAATTTAAACCGAATAATTTAACCTAGTCCCCTATTATAAAACCCTTATTTTATAAGGGTTTTTTGTTGTTTGTTTTTCCTATCGTCGTCTGTGGCGCATCGAACGTTATTTTTGCGGGTAAATGGTAATAAAAATATAAATATTAAGTAATTTATTAATATTTATATTTTGTGTATTATTATGTATTAATGTGTATAATATTTATGTATTAGTACTTATTAATAACACTAGTAAGTATTATAATTAAAAATGAAAGGAGAATAAAAATGAAAAAATAACATTTGCTAACAGTAAGGGTGGAGTTGGCAAAACCACATTAACAATTAATGTTGCTCAATTATTATCCCAAATTGGAAAAAAAGTTTTATTATTTGACTTTGACCCGCAATCTAATTTAACAAATACTTTGTTAGAAAATCCGATTGATACAAATAATATAACTAAATGAATTTTGGGAGCAGATAAAGATGACTTAATTTTTTAGAAACTAGAATATCAAATATTTTTTTAGTACCATCATATTCCAAAATGGTTTTAGAAACAAATAATATAGTTTTAAATCAACCTAATTCGGAATTTAAATTTAAAATGAATTTAGAAGAAATTGAAAAAATATTAATTAATAAATTTGATTATATATTTTTTGATACATATCCATCTATGAATACAATTTTATTAAATGTTTTATTAGCATCAGATGAAATTATTGTTCCAATTGAACCACATTCATATAGTTTTGAAGGTATTACAACTATGTTTAAACCTTATTTAGAAACAATAAATAATTCTAAAAAAATGGGAATGAATATAAAAAATAATATTAATTATTATGTTTTAAATAAAATTCAAAAAAACAAACTACATCAAAGTGTTTTTGAACTTATTTCCCAAAATGAAATTGGTAAAAAATTGTTAGATACACATATCCCCTTATCTGCTACTAAGCAAAAAGAAACAATGTTGCTTAAATTCGCCGCCATAACCAATAACAACCCAATTTATAAGTTAGTTATGGAATTAACTAATAAAGGAGTGATTTAATTATGAATAATAAATTACTTGCTTCACTGAAAAAAAAATTGATAGTAGTGCTAGTCAAATACCAAAAGAAGAAAGTTTTAATGAAATAAAAAAAGAAATAATTTTATTCTGAAATTAAAGATGAAACAAAAATTGTCAGAAAAAATATTTCAATAACTTTAAACAACAAAAAATGATAAATGAAATGTCAAAAAATAATTATGAAATTAATTTATCATCTATTGCTCGACGAGAAATTGAAAAAATATATAATGAATTTAAATTGAAAAAATAAACAAGTCTTAAAAAAAGAAGAAACAAAAAATAAAAAAAAAAGCGAAAGAAGATAAAATAACAATGAAAAAAGCAGATAATAAAGACACTATCAATCATAATTTAATGATTGTTGATGTTGATTTACAAAAATGTTTGAATTGTAGTTTTATTACTCAAAAAATCGATGATGAGTGATTTACAATCAACACAGGGGATAAAAACTGTGGTAAATAACAAAAATATAAAAAAACCACACCTATAAATTAGATGTGGTAAAATAATAGTAGTAAGTGATTTGGCTTCCTTACTCGTTAAAATTATATAAAGTGATAGTAATTTATTGTTCAGATAAATTACTATCGTGGAAACACTAGAAGCAAACTAGCGTTTCCACAGACAATTTTATCATATTTCTTGGTGTTATTTTTTAAGTAACATTGTGAAATATGATATAAATTGTGTTGTGGGAATAGTGCGGTGGTGCTATTCTCTTTTTTATTAAAAGAGAATTCAGAAAGGAATATATATAAATGAAAAAATTATTAAGTATCTTAACCATAACAACCTTGACAGCGAGCGTTCCTGCTCCGTTGCTTGCCAACACACCCTTAACTCGCAATAAACGCGATGTTGGGACAACTGCCAAAGATGTCACAAATAATTACTGAACTTTTATTGCTAGTATAAGTAAAGAAGATGCTACAAAAAACAAAGATAAATATTATTTTGTTATTTATAAAAATAAAGGTGAAAGTAATTGACAAATATATAAGATGCAAATGGGAAAACCAAACGACAGACCTATTTTTGGTGAAACCGTTGAAAGTCATAAAGCATTTTATCGTTGGGATGGTGTTGGCGAACCTAATTTACCAGAAATAAATTCATTAACTGGTGAAATTATAAATTGAAAAGGTTTTGATATAAAAATAAAAGAAAAATATGGAAAAGAAAATATTGTTGTGTGAAATGGAATAAATGCAAGGGGAGATAATAATTTTTATTTTATTATTTGACGTGGTAGAAAAAGTGATAAATGAGAAATCGTAAAATATAAAAACATAGGTCTAAATACTTCAAATACAATAATTGCAACATCTAAAACTGGTGCTGAATTAGATAGAGTAAGTCATAATTTTAGTTTTAGTAATGGTAGTGAATGAGCAGATGCCAAAAATGATGATGGTACATATTTTAAATCAGTTTATCGTTGGGATGGAGTTGGTGAACCTAATTTACCAGAAATAAATCCTAACACTGGAAATATAACAAACTGAAAACAACCAACGAAAAATGATTTTCAACAAGGAATTTTGTTTTCGCTTGTGGATGGTTCAAAAACGGCGACTTGGTCTAATAACGGTATGCGTTTGACAGTTGATGGTGAAACAAACATCAATATCAATAACCCAAATGTTACGGAAGTTTATTGAGATGGTTCTTTGCAACCGCAATTAAGTAAACAATGGAAAATCAATGTTAAACCCGAAACTGCACCACGAGATCATAAGTTAGTTATCAAATACAATATCAATGGGACAAAATACACAAGTGAAGATATTATGGTGTCGATGTTGGCAAAAATTGACTCAACACCAACACCAGTGCAACAAAATCTAAGTGATTTAATCAAAAACACTGATTTAGGAAATATCATTGATAATAATGATGACACTATTTTCTTAGCAGTAAATAAGGCAAATAGTGAAATTATTGATGATTTTTCACAAAATTGAAATAACAAAAAAAGTTAATCACTCTGCAACTTTATCAGCGAAACCAGATAGTAAAAGTTACAAAGGTTCAGTTGATATTAAATACAATGTGGTTCCGGCAACAGTGGTTGATTTAAAAATTGAATTAAAACCAACTGTAAGCAGTGCGATAGTTAATAAAGACTATTTGGCACAACTTGACAGTAGTAAAATGACAAATAAAGTTGATACATTTTACTATGCGAATAGTGAAAGTGTTATCACAATGGTTAAACCAACAGATAGCAGTGTGATAACTGGGGTGGTGTATGGTTGTGATGATAAATGAAATAAAACATCACAATCAAGCAACATTGACCCAGCAAAGGGTATTAAACTTGATGGGTCACAACTTGGAGCGGTTCAGGGAAGATATTTAATTGACTTAAAAAACGAACTAGGACAAACAAATACTATTTATTTACAAATTCATAGTGAGAAAGATGAAAAAGCAAAAGCATATTGAAATACTGATAATGGTAAACAGTTTGAACAGTGAGCACAAGACCAAGAACAAGGATACGAAAATATCCGTGGTTCTAGTGCTAGTCAATTGAATAATTTGTTTGAATTATCGAAGACTTGAAAACAAAGTTTAAAACATTTAGACCTAAAATTAGATAACTTTGTTGTTGATAACATTAAAAATGTTAGTCAAGATGAAATTGATAACTATAAAACAAAACTGCTTGCTAGTGTAAAAGCCCAAGTTGAAAAGTATGTTCCCGGTGTTGTAGAAAAGACCGACTATGTTATCAGCGTTGATAATCTTGTTGCGGGTGATTGAACTACAAGCAAAGATGTCAAAGTTCAAGCGGTTGATGGTAGTACAAAACTGTTAAGTTTTACTGTTAAAACTATTCCAGTGCAACAAAAAGAAGAAGTAACAGCACTAGCATCAACACCAGTATCAAGTGATAAGGGTGGAAAATCAATTTGAAAAATACTGGGGATAGTTGCTGGTTCGCTGGCGGGTCTTGGTTTGGCGTATTGGTTGTTTAAAAGATTTGTCTTTAATAAATATTTTTTTACCAAAAATAAAAAGACGCCGCCATCTTAAATTAGTTGAACAAGTTAGAAAAGAAGAAGCCGAAAAAGGACGCTCAAAACAACAAGGGAGGTGAAGAATAATGATGACTTTGTTAGCGACAAGTGGGGTCGATGACTTACTTAACAAAATTTTAGGTATCGCAATGCCGGTGTTAATTGCCATCGCAGTTGTATCCGCAATTATTATGATTGGTGTTTATGCGATTGGGGGTAAATTTAACGCTGATAGTGGCAACCGCAAAGAAACAATTAAAAAAGTGATGTGGGTTTTAATTTGCTTGTTAATTGTTATTCTTGCGAGTGCGGTTGTCTTGGCGTTTAAAGATACTATCGCCCCAATCACAATTAGGTGGTGTAATTATGTTGTTACGAAAACGAAAACAAGATAATTTAACGGTTATAAAATCAAAAAAACCAATTTTAAAACAAGGGTTAGAGCGATTTGTAGCATATTATTTTAAAAAAATATTTACAATATTAGCAATTGCGATGATACCCTTGTTAATTATTGGTTGTATTGTGATTGCAATATTATCGGCGATATTGTGGTTTTTGCCAAATACTGAAACATCAAGTAACATTCAAACAGTTTTCTCTAATACTTTGAATGTTGAAACAGTAGAAACAACTGGCGGGTCAAACATAATGGGGAGCATTATTGGCTGAGCGATAAATAGTTTTTGTGCTATTTTGTATCTTATTTTTATCAAACCGATTGTTTGATTGCTAGGTGGAATGCAAGATGTCGTCTACTTTATTGGTGGGGGAGCTTTAAGCGAACAATTATTTAGTATGAATAATATTAGCACGATATATTGATTGCTGTTTGGTATTGCGATGGCAATGTTTATTGTCATTATTGGCACAAAAGCGATTGCGTGAATGTATAACAATCGCCGCCACGAAAATGAAAGCAGCGATAACAAATGTTCTTATTATCATTATTGCTATTCCGCTAATACCGACATTGTTTATTATGGCAAATACAATTATGACAATGATTGTTAAATTGTTTTTGCAAAATTGCTCCGATTGATACAAATAATATTGCTTTGGCGATTTTTAATAGTAGTTTTATGAATGGTGTTCATCATTTTAGTTATATTCCCGTTTCGTGGACATTTTCAGATAGTGGTAATTTTAGTTATATTATTTGTTTGGTCTCGGAGTGTTTTATGGTTTATATTATGTTTACTGTTTGTATGTTTTTGTTTTGGCGGGTAATTGAATTGTTTATCTTATTGTGTTATTCGCCCGTGGTGGTTGTAATGAGTGTCGCCGACCAAGGACAACAATTTCGTAATTGAAAAGATATGGTCTTTGGGGCGATTTATAAGTTATGCCTTTATGTTTATAACTTATAACATATTTATTATGAGTATTGCGGTGTTAGGGCAAGTGGCAACATTTATGCCAAATTCTTTATCGCAACCAATCTTTATCTTACTTGGTATTTTTGCTTTTGGGTTTGCCGTTGCAAAATCACCACAAATTATAACGAGTTTAATTGGTGGTAATACAGCGATGAGCGATAGTATCGGTAATCTGATGTCCTTTGGAATGGCAACTAACCTTGCCAAAATTGGGGGAAAATTCGCGTGAAAATCGGGTAAATTTGCTGCTCGCAATACAATTGGTAAACCAATTGGTTTAACCCAAGGGATAAGTCACGCGATGAAAAGTGGTACACCATTTAAAGAAGCAACAGCAGGAACTTTATTCGGTGGTTTTAACCCTAATACGGGTGGTGTTGCGGGTGCATTTGCTGGTCAAGCAATTAAAACCAAAGATAAAGTTATGACAAATATCAGTGATTATCAAGCATTCAATGAACAACGAAACCAGAAAAAAACAATAAAGATAGTGTTTTAGAGAAAGCAAGCACTAAAACAACAAAGAAAGATAAAGGGAGACAAAAAACAATGGAAAATAACACAAAAATAATCACTAAAAAAGCAAGTAAAGTACGATTTACTGTCTCAAATGTTTTTGGGCGGAATTGGTTGACCAGAACTTTTTATTATTTTTGTTGGCGTTGTTTTGATAACTTTATCTTTGACTTTGCTTGCAAAATTATCGCTAATTGCGGGAATTATTAGTGCTATTGTATTTGCTGTTTTGAATATCTTTTTCATAACACCAAATAAAACGGTGATAAACTATATTATGTTATTTTTATTGCCCTTGGTTTTTTATTTAAACCAAAAAAACACAACATAGAAAAATGATAGCGAAATACAAATTATCAATAACCGTGTTGTTTTTGATAATAAACAAATTCTTATTTATAAAATAAATGCTGTTGATTTAACATTGTCAACGCAAGAAGAACGCAATACACCGATTTATGACTTTTCAAATTATTTGCGTGCCTTAAATTTTGATTTTGAAATCATCAAAATTGATAGTAAGTTGAATTTTGACAAAAATAAAAACTATCTTGCACAGACCTTAAAGCAAGATAGTTTAAAAATTCACAAAAACATCAATTAAATAATTTTTGTCGATGTCTGAATACTTGGAAAAACCAAGATTTAAGTTAGAACAAAATTATTATTTAATTGTTTTTACAAATAACAATGATAAAAAACTTGAATTATCCTTGTTATCATACAATCAACATCTTTCTTTGACTTTGCCAACAAGCAAAGAAATAAAGAAAATTGTTGATAAAAAGATTATACCAACAAATTCAACAAACTCATCAGTAGCAACATCAATTAAAGAAACTGCAAAATATTGAAACTGGATAACAATAAATTTGTTAGTTATTTTACTGTTAATCCAATTTCCGTTGACTGGTTAATGATATGTGATTAAGTAATTTTAGCGAAATAGAAAATGTCAATATTTCTATTCGTGTTCGGCATTTAGACAATATGACAGCGTTTAAATTGCTTGACCGTGCCATCCGAAGAGCACAAGACCAAGAAACTAAAAAAGCAAGTGAAGATATTGAATATAACTTATATTACAAAACTTTAATGAGTTATTACAACTTATTCAAGTTGGGGTGAAACCTTGAAAATGGTTTCAATTGTTTTCACTTGCTTTGCTGATAGTAAAACTGATTTAGACCAAGTTGTTTCAAATTTAAAAAATGAAATGATAAGAAATCGTTTTACTATTAATGATTTGACATTTCGCCAGTTTGCAACTTATCAATGTTTGTTATTTAACAATAATGATAAATTAAAAAACATTGAGCAAGAATGGCGACCATACTCTTGCGAGTGCTTGACCGTTTCCAACTAAACCGTTAAATGATCCACAAGGACTAATAATTGGGGAAAATGAACAACTACAACCAATCATATTTGACATCAAAACCAAGTCATCAATAAGAGCAAGTCATAACGCTTTTATTGTGGGTCAGATGGGGTTTGGAAAAACATTTAATGTTAAAAAACAATTAAATTGATTATATTGTAATAACACAAAAATCTATATTATTGACCCCCAACGCGAATATGGTGGTTTTGCCAATTATCACGGTGGGGAAATTATTGAATTTGGTAATAACCCAAAGGCAAAAAATTAACCCCTTAGAAATCTTTACTGATAATTTTTCCGAACATATTTTGTTGTTAGAACAATGGTTTAAAAATTTGTATAGTGATTTAACAAATATTGACCTTGCTAAATTGCAAGAATATATTATTCAGTTGTATAAAAACTTTAAAATTACTGCTGATACAAATTTAAGTAAATTAACTCGAAAAGATTATCCAATTTTAAATGATTTATATAAATTGGTATATCAAAAAGAACAAGATACTTTGTTAGAAAAAATGTTGTGAAAACTAACCAAAGGAGCAGATGGCACATTGTTTAATGGTGTTAGTACCTTAGAAATTAAAAGCGACTTGATTGTTTTTGATATTTACAATATGGCAAAATCAAAAACAATTGCTAACGCACAAATGTATTTGTTGTTAGCGTTGCTTGACCGTGTTATGAAAAAGAATAAGAAAAATAATTTAACCTTGCCACCGGAAGAACAAAGTTGAGTTTGTATTGCGGTGGATGAAGCACATTTATTAATTAACCAAGATAATCTGCTTGCCCTTAATTATTTATTTACTTTATCGAAAACTTGTCGTAAATTTAACGGAATTTATATATTTTAACGCAAAGCATTGGCGACTTTACCCAGCACGGAGAAAATGTTAAACGCCAAGCGCAGGGAATAATTGAACAGTGTACTTATCAATTTATTCATCACTTGAATTCAATTGGTTTGCAAAATTATACTGAATTATTGACTGATAACAATATGATAAATGCCTATGAGAAAAATGTTATTTTAACTCCTAAAAAGGGACTGTGTTTGTTTAGTATTAATGATAAACGCTATATTTTGCAAGTTATCGCAACAAGTGAAGAAATCAAAGCAATTGGTACCCAAGAAGACATTAATAATTTAGGAAAGGAAATATAGTTTATGGAAACAAAACAAAACGAATGAATAACAGTTAACATTTTGGCACGCAGAAAACTAAAACGCGAAACCGAGAAAGCCGTTTTATTTTCTATTCCTAAACATAAAGGTTTGTCGGTGTGAATTAATAAAAAATGTATTCACGCTTTGCGTAACGGGAAAAGTGTTTGCTGTTGGTGTTAAAAAGAATGATGAATAATACAATATGAACATATGACCCTGAATAGCAAGCAACATTTAAAAAGTGAGATATGACAAGGTCAACACTTAATCAATTTGTATCAAAATGAATTTAAAAAAATTGTTGCTTGACTTAACAAACAACAATCGCTAAATAAATAAAATCGTTTATAACGCATTGAGTTGATATCTTATTCGTTAAAATAACGTTCGATGCGCCACAGAGGACGATTTTTTTATAGAAAGGTAGGTGTTTAAAATGTGAAAAAAAAATTAAAAATTGGCCGCGATAAAAATATTAGCAATAAAATTTTTTATTGATTTATTTTTATTTTAGTAATACCGTTTATGCTTGTATGTTTGATAAATTGTGCTTCGGCAATTATTATTATGTTTTTAAAATACCATACACTAGATTTTAAAAACTTTTATATTGCTTATGCTGATAAATACAGTTGGTTAATTTCAATTGTTTTGTTTATTATTGCATTCTTATTTTTCTTGTGATTTTATGTAAGTCATAAAATAGATAATATGGATAGTCCTAAAACAAAACAACAAAAATCAAACAAAGCAAGTGATAAAGAATTTAAAACATTACAGTTAAAAATGCTTGCGCTTAATAATAGGTATGGTATTCCAAAAAATAATTTAACTCAACATACTTTATTGGTTGGTACAACTGGGAGTGGTAAAACAACAACATTAATGTTTTTAGTAAAACAATTAACTCAAATATTTAAACAGACCACAATAATAATTGATGGTAAGGGGGATATTGATTTAATTAATAAAGTTAAACAACTAGACCCTAGTGCCTTTGTTTGAGAAATTGGTGGCACAACGGAATATAATCCGTTTGCGACAAAAGATAGTGTTGTATTATCTGATAAGATAATGTCGTTGTTTGATTTTTCCGAACCGCATTATGAAGCATTGGTAAATGATTATGTGTTGATTTTAACCGAAACATTAATTAATAAAAATATTGATTTAACATTAGAAAATATTATTAAATATTTTGATATTTCAGAATTAAAACAATTAATTAGTAAAAAAAACAGCAATTATGAATATTTAGAAAAAATCAATGAAGATGATATATTAGGTATGCGTTCGCGCTTGAATGTTTATCGCCAACAGTTAAAAATAAGTATCGGTATTAATAACAACTTATTAGAATTGATTACTAAACATAAAACGATTTTGTTTAGTATTAATTCGTTGATGTATCCCAAATTGGCGGGTTCTGTCGGAAAAATCATTATCCAAGACTTAAAAGAATTAACCACCCTAAAATCAGTTAATCAAAAAATTAACATTGTATTAGATGAGTTTAATGTCTTTGCAAGTGAAACCATTGTCAACTTGATAAATAAGTCGCGTAGTTTTAATTATCAATGTTTTTTGTCTTTCCAAACAATCAATGATTAAAAACAAACAATATGAATTTAACAGACACTATTTTCGGAAATGTTAGCACTATTGTTTGTCATAACATTAAAGACCCGAACACGGCGGAATATGTCGCTAGTGTCTTTGGTACCCAAGAAACCGAAAAACTAACTCGTCAACTTGACTTTAAAAACAACACTGCTGATATGGGTTCGGTGCGTGCGGTGGATGAGTTTATTGTTCATCCAAACGACCTTAAAAACCTTAAAATTGGGGAATGCTATTTAAAAGCCACTCTTCCGAGTGGCAAGTTATTTATAAAAAAAATTCAAGTTGACCCAACTTATTTAGATAATTAAATTCTTAAACAATTAAATAAATAAATGATATAATGTAATTGGTTATCTTAAAAAAGAAAACCTTTCGGGTTCTTTTAAATAAAAAAGAGAATAGCATATCAAAATGCTAATAAAAAACACCTTATTTACAAAGGTGTTTTTGTTTTTTTAAAATATATTGATAAATTTATTTATCTGTTGTACAATGTAATTGTTAGCAACTAGATTGCTATGACAATTTAAAAACGGAAACACACTAATTTTGAACTAAACTGTGTTTCCACTGACAATTTTAACATATTTTATTGAACTTGGAATGTGTTTATCAATTATTATAATTTTGTTTGTGGAAATAGCGGTCTGTTATTTCCCTTTTTATTTGTTTATCCAAAAGGAGTGATAAAAAAATATTTTATCCGTACATTTGTGGTAAAATAAACACAACTAAATAAAAGAAAAATGACACGACAGTCATTCTTCTATACACCTATTAAGCGGTCCGCAAAACCAATTAGTAGGGTCTGATATAATTTGCCTGAACCGCACATTTGTGATGGTTCTTGGTTAAATTATAACATTTATTTAATTTTTGTGTATAGGTAGAGTGATAAAAAAGTCATCTACCTATTTTTTTATTTATTAAAATATTTCATTAGAAAGGAAATAACAACAATGAATAAATTTATTGGAATTGGAAGAACAACCAAAGATATAGAAATTAAACAAACAAGTAATGGAAAAGAATATGCCATATTTCAATTGGCAATAACACGCCCATATTCAGCACAAAAAGAAACTGATTTTATTCCTTGTCAAGTTTGAAATAAACAAGCAACTATTTTACAAAAATATTGTCAAAAAGGTTCTCAAATTGCAATTACGGGTATTTTACAATCTTATAAAAACAAAGAAGATAAAACACAGTGAATAGTACAAGTATCTAATTATGAATTTTTACATACAAATAATGATTTAAAAAAAGATATTTTACTATCTGAAAAACCAAATGAAATCATTGCCGAAGAACAAGCAAATTATAGTTCAGAAGATATTAAAGAATTATTTAATGGTGATGATGCCATTTTATGAGATTAGAATTTAAACATTAACATTAATATTATTTACCCTAAAATCATCGTTGAAATAACCAAAAAGAATATGATTCTACATTTTGGAAAATATCAACGCTGATACAGGGCTTAAATTCACTCAAAACCGCAGAAAGGAGCATATTATTATGCAACAAATACAAAAAGAAGAACAAGTCAATTACCACTTTGTTGAGATAAATGGGTTGAACTATAAAGTTATTAATCAACTTGATGAGAAAAAACATGTTTCTAATTTTTACTTACCGAAAAAATTAGTTCGCCAACACCCTACCCGCAAAGACAGTTATAAAGTCAAAATTTATGACAAATTTATTTGTGTACCAAAAATAATGTGTTTTATTGATAAAACTGGTAAATATTTTTTGGTTGGGATTTGATATGTTTTTTACCTACTGAATTTATAACACGCGGTGATAATAACAAATATCGCTTGGCCGGTTATCAAGCAATTAAAGACACTGCAATTAAAGAATTGCATTATTTAACTGTGTCTGCTAGAAGATACGAAAAAGAACAAGCAACAAACCCATTTTTAAGTGGGTTACTTACCAACAAGCACGCGAACAAATTTGCGCTGAAAGCGACAAATTAAAAGCCAGAATACCAAACTTATGTACAAAGTAAGTATTCTGCTAATAACATTAAAAAATCATCAAACAGAGAAAATATTCTCTTATTGATAAGTTTAACACACACTATGAAAAAAACAAGGGTGATCCACCAAAATTATCCGAAGAAGAACTCGACCAATTATTAGTGGAATTAGACAACTTAGACTAACTCCCCTATCGAGTTCTTCACTCCCTATCAAAAAAGTATAAGAACTTGCGTAAAACCACAGATGTAGCAAGACAACGAATAAACAAAATTAAGATATGGTCATTATCATATCGTTTTTGCTATTTGGTAAATCACCTATTTTTATTATCATTTTTCTTCCAATATATAACCAAAATAAATACCATTACTATATCAAAACAACATAATTAATAAATTTTACATACTTTCTTAAATAAATTTAGCGGTAATTTTATTTAAAAAATACTAATATATAGTATAATTAAATAAATTAATATTAAACTTTTATTAGTTTATTTAATTTTTTATTATGCTGCGGAACTACAAGCATTTTGGCACGCCAAGCACCCCAAACCCCGCACTCCCAACGTTGTTGATAGCACGGGGTTTGGGCTTAATGCTTGTAGTTCCGCAGTGGTGGTTATTTATTGGTTGTATTAATTACAATTAATACAACCAATAAATAACCACCTAGTTCCTTTTTTCTTTTTGCCCGAGCCCTTAAAAGAAAAAAGCGAACCCAAAAAGAAAAAAACCCCACCCTGTTGGTATGACGAGAGTGGTTGGAAAGGAGTTGATACACTATGGGTGAATTGGAAAAAATATTGATTATGATAAATCGTTGGGGATACTTGAATTTAGAACAAATTGCATTACTGTTAAATAAAAATATTAAAACAATTCAATTACAAAAAGAAAAACTAATAAATTTAAAAAATGTTGAATGTTGACACATTACCGAAGAAAAATTATTATACTTTAACCAGTAAAGCACAAAGTCATTTGGGGCGAAATCATAAAAAAAGTATTAAAGTAAATTACTATGAATTACAACACCAAGACATGTTAATCAAATGACTTTGTAGTCAAACCGACATTGAGCACTACCAAACTGAGCGGGAGTTAAAAATGGAAATTGAAAATTAAGAGCATATCCCAATTTAATTGTTTATAAAAATGATGATAGTGAAATTTATGTTGAATTTGATAATACAAAAAAGGCACCTATCAGAATAAAAAATAAAATCATAAATTATAAAGATTGATTAAATAATGGAAATAAAGTTCATTGAGTTGCTACAAATAAAACATTGAGTAATTGAACGCAAAAACAAATTATAGAATTAAATTTATATGCAAATCAACACACATATGAAATTTGAGAACCAAATTTAGATAAGAAGGTTTAATATGACAGAAAGTTTAAAAATTTTAGATTTATTAAATAAATGAGGATATTTAACAGCCGAGCAAATTGCATTGCTGTTAAATAAACCGATTGAAAGTGCAAAAACTAATTTAAAAACATTACAGAAAAAACAACTTTACAAAATAGATAAAACCACTCGCAAAAACATTTATTTCCTTTCGCATAAGGGTAATACTTTTGTTGGGCGAGTTCATAAAAAAAGTATTAAAGTTAATTACTATGAACTTGCCCACCAAGATATGCTTATCAAATGACTTTGTAGTCAAACCGATATCGAGCACTACCAAACTGAGCGGGAGTTGAAAATGGAAAATGGTAATCTCAATGCTTACCCTGATTTAATCATCACTAAAAACGATGATAGCGAAATTTATGTTGAATTTGAGCGCACCCAAAAATCGCCCAGTCGCTTTAAGAAAAAGTTAGACGGACATACTAAATGATTACGTAATGGCGGGCAAATATATTGAATTACCCCAACGCAAACACTTGCTAACTGAATACAGCGGCAAATTGACAAAGATGACTTTAAAATAGAACTGCAACAAGTTATTATTTGATCCACACAATAACTATGCGCGACAAGAACTAAACATTTACGAAATATGAAATGACAAGGAGTAATTAATTTTAATAAGGAGTAAAATATAAATGAAAGTAGGTGTGAAAATGGAAAAAGAAAAATGTAATTGTAGCTGTGAATGCAAATGTAATGAAAACACAAATTCACAAGATAATACTTGTGAATGCAACAAATAATTTTTTATGATAACATTAATTTGGGACAAGAAAAAAATGATAATTTACTTGTTCTGCTTGTAATGAAATTATCCTATTCGGATAATTTTTTATTATAAAAATAATTTGCAATAGTAGCGTGATTATTTTAAGAATGTCACAAATGATTTGTAACAATTCCATTAAACCACCGCCTAACTATTTTTTGGAACTATTAGGGAGTGATTAAAACTCTCAAAATAATTATAAAATAAGTTATAATTGATTTATTAGAATTTACATATTAATAAAAAAGGGAGTGATATTTAATGTTTGACTTAAATTGAAGTGCTGTCATTTCTTTAAAATATGAAGATGATGAATTTTATTTATTGTGGCAATATTATCGAAATGGTAAAAATAAAATTACGGAAAAACAAAAAGATTATATTAAAAATTTGTTTTATCAGTATTATATTCCGAATACGGAACGCCAATTTGAATACTTGGAAAATAAACTAAATGAATTAAATACTCGCAGTGCTAGTGCAATTATTAACGGTTTACTACAAAAAGATAAACGATTAATTGCTCTGCTTGTAAAATATTTAGATCAATTTAAACCGAATAATTTAACTTAGTCCCCTACTTAAAACCCTTATTTTATAAGGGTTTTTTGTTGCTTGTTTTCCTATCGTCGTCTGTGGCGCATCGAACGTTATTTTCACGGGTAAATGGTAATAAAATTAATATATTTACATACATATTAATTTTTATTTACTATATAACTAGTTATATTTATATAACTAGTTATATTTTTAAAAAAAAACTTGTTTTTCCTGTTTTATTATTATACTATATAACTAGTTATATTTATATAACTAGTTATATAAAGGAGAATTAGTGTGGCAAAATTATCAGAATTATTAAAGAAAGAAGAACTAAATACAAATGAAAAAAATAATCTAGTTAATAAACTTGTTTCTGAAAAAGGAACAAAGGAATTTAAAAAACGAGATTATTCTGAAATATTACCAAATATGACTTGTCATAAAAAATTAGTTAAACTTTTTAGACAAGAGGCAAAAAGTAAAAGATGATTACCTACAACTCTTATGAATGAAATTTTAGCGGATAGATATAATATGGACTTGGAGGAATTAGATAATGAAGATGATTAGTTTTGCAGTCAAAAAAGGTGGCGTTGGAAAAACAACATTATGCAAAAATGTTGCCTACAAGTTTGCACTTGATGGGGCAAAGGTGTTATTGATTGACCTTGACCCCCAAGCAACCCTATCTGTTCAATTTGCGAATAATGATATTGATACAAATAAAAGTATTATGAAAATTTTTCAATCTTTTAAATTTTCAATAGAAAATATTATTCAATCAACCAAATATAAAAATATTGATATTATTTTAGGTAATGAAAATATTAATCAAGCCCAAGGAATAATAAACAATACTTTTAATGATAAAGAAAAATATAAAATTGGTAAGTGTCTATTGGATGATTATAAAAATGTATTTGATAGTTATGATTATGTCTTAATTGACTATCCACCAACAATGCAAGAACTAGCAATAAATTTTCTAATTATTTCTGATTTAATTATTATGCCAATTAATAATGGTTTAGGTGCATTTAAAGGAATATTAGACTTAAATAATATTATTAATAAAGTTTGCAGACAAGAAAATTTAAAAGTACCATTTTATAAAATTGTATTTAATAATGTTAAAGAAAATGAAAATACAATTGAAATTTATGAATTAATTAATAAAAATAATTTAACAAATTTTATATTTGATACAATTATTAAACATTCAGATACATTTATTAAAACTGAAAATAAATTAAGTAGTATTTGAGATAATAATGTTTATTGGCGCCAGAAACAAGCATACGAAGAACTCATCAAGGAAATCAAATAACAATGAAATTAGATCAAAATATTTGTATTGTTCCACATTGTATAAAAAATAAATTGCTTGTTGAAAGGGGATGTCTTTTTTGTATAGAACATAGAAAAAGGTTTGATGATTTTTTAGTAAGAAATCCGGTTCCAAGTGAAACTGATTATTTTTTAAAAAAAGATAAGGAATTTCGGAATGAATTTTGAACTGATGCGGTTAATTATTTTTTTGTTGAAGAAGAATATGAATACCATAGAAAAAATAAAAAACAGAAGAAATGAAAGTAGACAAAATATGATGAAAAAAGAAGCAGAATAGATAACAACTGCGGTAAATTATAACTTTGTGTTATAATTTCTTTACCAAGATATTTTTTATCTTTGGTATTAGTTAAAGTCCCTTATGCTACTAAATATCAACTGTATTAAATATCAACCTTTACATTTTTATCTCATATTAACAAAAACACTAGATACAAAAATGTATCTAGTGTATAATAAAAAAGAACTAAATAAAACAAATTAAAATTTGGTGATAGTAATTTATGTTGCAATAAATTACTATCGTGGAAACACTAGCGATCAACTAGCGTTTCCACAGACAATTTTATCATATTTCTTGGTGTTATTTTTTAAGTAACATTGTGAAATATGATATAAATTGTGTTGTGGGAATAGTGCGGTGGTGCTATTCTCTTTTTTATTAAAAGAGAATTCAGAAAGGAATACAGCAATGAAAAAATTACTAAGTTTATTAACCATATCAACCTTGGCAGCGAGCGTTCCTGCACCCTTGCTTGCCAACACAGTACAAACTCGCACCAAACGCGATGTTGGGACAACTGCCAAAGATGTCACAAATAATTACTGAACTTTTATTGCTAGTATAAGTAAAGAAGATGCTACAAAAAACAAAGATAAATATTATTTTGTTATTTATAAAAATAAAGGTGAAAGTAATTGACAAATATATAAGATGCAAATGGGAAAACCAAACGACAGACCTATTTTTGGTGAAACCGTTGAAAGTCATAAAGCATTTTATCGTTGGGATGGTGTTGGTGAACCTAATTTACCAGAAATAAATTCATTAACTGGTGAAATTATAAATTGAAAAGGTTTTGATATAAAAATAAAGGAAAAATATGGAAAAGAAAAATATGTTTCAATTGACCCGTCGACACAACCATTTAAAAATATAACTGACAATAAATGATATATTGTGATTTTATCTTCGCGGGGAAAAATTAACAAATTATTAAATGATAATAATGAAAAGACAAAGAAAACAATTTTAGAACCAGATTATAAAGTTTATCGTTGGGATGGTGTTGGTGAACCACAAACACCAACAATTGATAGCAGCGGAAATATAACAGATTGAAAACAACCAACAAAAAATGATTTACAACAAGGAATTTCGTTTTTGCTTGTTGATGGTTCAAAAACGGCGAAGTGGTCTGATGATGGTATGCGTTTAACGGTGGATGGTGAAACAAACATCAATATTGATAATAAAAATGTTGAAGAAGTTTATTGAGATGGTTCTTTGCAACCGCAATTAAGTAAACAATGGAAAATCAATGTTAAACCCGAAACTGCACCACGAGATCATAAGTTAGTTATCAAATACAATATCAATGGGACAAAATACACAAGTGAAGATATTATGGTGTCGATGTTGGCAAAAATTGACTCAACACCAACACCAGTGCAACAAAATCTAAGTGATTTAATCAAAAACACTGATTTAGGAAATATCATTGATAATAATGATGACACTATTTTCTTAGCAGTAAATAAGGCAAATAGTGAAATTATTGATGATTTTTCACAAATTGAAATAACAAAAAAAGTTAATCACTCTGCAACTTTATCAGCGAAACCAGATAGTAAAAGTTACAAAGGTTCAGTTGATATTAAATACAATGTGGTTCCGGCAACAGTGGTTGATTTAAAAATTGAATTAAAACCAACTGTAAGCAGTGCGATAGTTAATAAAGACTATTTGGCACAACTTGACAGTAGTAAAATGACAAATAAAGTTGATACATTTTACTATGCGAATAGTGAAAGTGTTATCACAATGGTTAAACCAACAGATAGCAGTGTGATAACTGGGGTGGTGTATGGTTGTGATGATAAATGAAATAAAACATCACAATCAAGCAACATTGACCCAGCAAAGGGTATTAAACTTGATGGGTCACAACTTGGAGCGGTTCAGGGAAGATATTTAATTGACTTAAAAAACGAACTAGGACAAACAAATACTATTTATTTACAAATTCATAGTGAGAAAGATGAAAAAGCAAAAGCATATTGAAATACTGATAATGGTAAACAGTTTGAACAGTGAGCAGAAGATAACGGGTATAAAAATATCCGTGGTTATGGTGCTAGTCAGTTAAACAATTTGTTTGAATTATCGAAGACTTGAAAACAAAGTTTAAAACATTTAGACCTAAAATTGGATAACTTTGTTGTCGATAACATTAAAAATGTTACGCAAGATGAAATTGATAAATATAAAACAAAACTATTAACTAGTGTAAAAGAACAAGTTGAAAAGTATGTTCCCGGTGTTGTAGAAAAGACCGACTATGTTATCAGCGTTGATAATCTTGTTGCGGGTGATTGAACTACAAGCAAAGATGTCAAAGTTCAAGCGGTTGATGGTAGTACAAAACTGTTAAGTTTTACTGTTAAAACTATTCCAGTGCAACAAAAAGAAGAAGTAACAGCACTAGCATCAACACCAGTATCAAGTGATAAGGGTGGAAAATCAATTTGAAAAATACTGGGGATAGTTGCTGGTTCGCTGGCGGGTCTTGGTTTGGCGTATTGGTTGTTTAAAAGATTTGTCTTTAATAAATATTTTTTACCAAAAATAAAAAGACGCCGCCATCTTAAATTAGTTGAACAAGTTAGAAAAGAAGAAGCCGAAAAAGACGCTCAAAACAACAAGGGAGGTGAAGAATAATGTTTACTGGCGACAGAAACAAGCATACGAAGAACTTATAAAGGAAATCAAATAACAAAAATATAAAAAAACCACACCTATAAATTAGATGTGGTAAAATAATAGTAGTAAGTGATTTGGCTTCCTTACTCGTTAAAATTATATAAAGTGATAGTAATTTATCGTCAAATAAATTACTATCGTGGAAACACTAGCGATCAACTAGCGTTTCCACAGACAATTTTATCATATTTCTTGGTGTTATTTTTTAAGTAACATTGTGAAATATGATATAAATTGTGTTGTGGGAATAGTGCGGTGGTGCTATTCTCTTTTTTATTAAAAGAGAATTCAGAAAGGAATATATATAAATGAAAAAATTATTAAGTATTTTAACAATTTCAACTTTGACAGCAAGCGTTCCCGCACCGTTGTTAGCGAACACAATACAAAATCGTGTCAAACGCGATATTGGTGGAAATACCAAAGATGTCACAACTGGGTTTGATATCAGAATTAAAGGTATTGAATATAAAAATTGAGAAAAACTTGAAGCAGTTACAAAACCATTTAGTAAAATTGATGATAAGTGATATATTGCTATATGGCATGGAAAAGATAGTAATAATTGACAAATAAAATCTTTCCAAAACATTAATTATTCAGATAGAAGAAAAGTTTTAGATAGTCAAGGTAATTATGAATTAGCATTAACAAGAGTGGGTGATAACTTATTTATAAATAAACCACGTTCAATAAGGGATATTATAAGTTGAAATAAAGATAATGGTACATATTTTAAATCAGTTTATCGTTGAAATGGTGTTAATAAACCAATAACACCAAAAATTGATAATAATGGAAATATAATTAATTGAAATATTGATAAAACAAAATTTCAACAAGGAATTTCGTTTTTGCTTGTTGATGGTTCAAAAACGGCGAAGTGGTCTGATGATGGTATGCGTTTAACGGTGGATGGTGAAACAAACATCAATATTGATAATAAAAATGTTGAAGAAGTTTATTGAGATGGTTCTTTGCAACCGCAATTAAGTAAACAATGGAAAATCAATGTTAAACCCGAAACTGCACCACGAGATCATAAGTTAGTTATCAAATACAATATCAATGGGACAAAATACACAAGTGAAGATATTATGGTGTCGATGTTGGCAAAAATTGACTCAACACCAACACCAGTGCAACAAAATCTAAGTGATTTAATCAAAAACACTGATTTAGGAAATATCATTGATAATAATGATGACACTATTTTCTTAGCAGTAAATAAGGCAAATAGTGAAATTATTGATGATTTTTCACAAATTGAAATAACAAAAAAAGTTAATCACTCTGCAACTTTATCAGCGAAACCAGATAGTAAAAGTTACAAAGGTTCAGTTGATATTAAATACAATGTGGTTCCGGCAACAGTGGTTGATTTAAAAATTGAATTAAAACCAACTGTAAGCAGTGCGATAGTTAATAAAGACTATTTGGCACAACTTGACAGTAGTAAAATGACAAATAAAGTTGATACATTTTACTATGCGAATAGTGAAAGTGTTATCACAATGGTTAAACCAACAGATAGCAGTGTGATAACTGGGGTGGTGTATGGTTGTGATGATAAATGAAATAAAACATCACAATCAAGCAACATTGACCCAGCAAAGGGTATTAAACTTGATGGGTCACAACTTGGAGCGGTTCAGGGAAGATATTTAATTGACTTAAAAAACGAACTAGGACAAACAAATACTATTTATTTACAAATTCATAGTGAGAAAGATGAAAAAGCAAAAGCATATTGAAATACTGATAATGGTAAACAGTTTGAACAGTGAGCAGAAGATAACGGGTATAAAAATATCCGTGGTTATGGTGCTAGTCAGTTAAACAATTTGTTTGAATTATCGAAGACTTGAAAACAAAGTTTAAAACATTTAGACCTAAAATTGGATAACTTTGTTGTCGATAACATTAAAAATGTTACGCAAGATGAAATTGATAAATATAAAACAAAACTATTAACTAGTGTAAAAGAACAAGTTGAAAAGTATGTTCCCGGTGTTGTAGAAAAGACCGACTATGTTATCAGCGTTGATAATCTTGTTGCGGGTGATTGAACTACAAGCAAAGATGTCAAAGTTCAAGCGGTTGATGGTAGTACAAAACTGTTAAGTTTTACTGTTAAAACTATTCCAGTGCAACAAAAAGAAGAAGTAACAGCACTAGCATCAACACCAGTATCAAGTGATAAGGGTGGAAAATCAATTTGAAAAATACTGGGGATAGTTGCTGGTTCGCTGGCGGGTCTTGGTTTGGCGTATTGGTTGTTTAAAAGATTTGTCTTTAATAAATATTTTTTACCAAAAATAAAAAGACGCCGCCATCTTAAATTAGTTGAACAAGTTAGAAAAGAAGAAGCCGAAAAAGACGCTCAAAACAACAAGGGAGGTGAAGAATAATGTTTACTGGCGACAAAAACAAGCATACGAAGAACTAATCAAAGAAATCAAATAAAAGGAGAAATAAATAATGGATTTGAAAAAAATACAAAAATTAGGGATAGGTATTTTAACAATTGGAATTATATTAATGATTGTCGGGTTAATTTTAATTGGTTCATTTAAAGATGAATTGGGTATTAATGGTTTTGGTTATTTAAGATTTTTTGGTACAGGTATGATTTTAGGACAAACAGGAGTTGGACTATTAAAAACAGGAATCGTTTTTGCAATTATTTTGTCTCCTATTGTTGGCGCTGTTGGAATAATATTGCTCGGATATTCAATCTATAAAAAAAATAAATAATGAAAAAAATAGAGAATAAAGACACTATCAATCATAATTTAATGATTGTTGATGTTGATTTACAAAAATGTTTGAATTGTAGTTTTATTACTCAAAAAATCGATGATGAGTGATTTACAATCAACACAGGGGATAAAAACTGTGGTAAATAACAAAAATATAAAAAAACCACACCTATAAATTAGATGTGGTAAAATAATAGTAGTAAGTGATTTGGCTTCCTTACTCGTTAAAATTATATAAAGTGATAGTAATTTATCGTCAAATAAATTACTATCGTGGAAACACTAGAAGCAAACTAGCGTTTCCACAGACAATTTTATCATATTTCTTGGTGTTATTTTTTAAGTAACATTGTGAAATATGATATAAATTGTGTTGTGGGAATAGTGCGGTGGTGCTATTCTCTTTTTTATTAAAAGAGAATTCAGAAAGGAATATATATAAATGAAAAAATTATTAAGTATCTTAACCATAACAACCTTGACAGCGAGCGTTCCTGCTCCGTTGCTTGCCAACACACCCTTAACTCGCAATAAACGCGATGTTGGGTTAACTACCAAAGATGTCACAACTGGTTTTAATATAAAAATAAATGAACAATATATTAAAAAAAATCTAATTCAAATTAAACCAGAAGATAAAGTATTTTCACAAATAGACAATAAATATTATATTGTTATATGACGTGATAAACCCAAAGGCAACTGGAAAATTACTAAATTTAAAAATGATACAAACACATCAACAAACAATGGAAAAAGAATAATAGTTTCAGAAAATGGTGAGGATAAATTATTTATATTGATGGAAACAACAGAGCCAGTGGGTCAAGGTTTTAAAAAGTTTCCAAAAGACATCACAGTAGGTTATACAGAATCATATAATTATTTTACTTGAAAATTTAGTCAACCAGCATCAAATATTCCCTTTAAAGCAGTTTATCGTTGAGATGGAAATGGCGAACCTGAAACACCAAAAATTGATAATAATGGAAATATAACTAATTGAATTGTTGATAAAACACCATTTCAACAAGGAATTTTGTTTTCGCTTGTGGATGGTTCAAAAACGGCGACTTGGTCTAATAACGGTATGCGTTTGACAGTTGATGGTGAAACAAACATCAATATCAATAACCCAAATGTTACGGAAGTTTATTGAGATGGTTCTTTGCAACCGCAATCAAGTAAGCAATGGAAAATCAATGTTAAACCCGAAACCACAGCAAAAGACCATAAATTAGTTATCAAATATGATATCAATGGGACAAAATACACAAGTGAAGATATTATGGTGTCGATGTTGGCAAAAATTGACTCAACACCAACACCAGTGCAACAAAATCTAAGTGATTTAATCAAAAACACTGATTTAGGAAATATCATTGATAATAATGATGACACTATTTTCTTAGCAGTAAATAAGGCAAATAGTGAAATTATTGATGATTTTTCACAAATTGAAATAACAAAAAAAGTTAATCACTCTGCAACTTTATCAGCGAAACCAGATAGTAAAAGTTACAAAGGTTCAGTTGATATTAAATACAATGTGGTTCCGGCAACAGTGGTTGATTTAAAAATTGAATTAAAACCAACTGTAAGCAGTGCGATAGTTAATAAAGACTATTTGGCACAACTTGACAGTAGTAAAATGACAAATAAAGTTGATACATTTTACTATGCGAATAGTGAAAGTGTTATCACAATGGTTAAACCAACAGATAGCAGTGTGATAACTGGGGTGGTGTATGGTTGTGATGATAAATGAAATAAAACATCACAATCAAGCAACATTGACCCAGCAAAGGGTATTAAACTTGATGGGTCACAACTTGGAGCGGTTCAGGGAAGATATTTAATTGACTTAAAAAACGAACTAGGACAAACAAATACTATTTATTTACAAATTCATAGTGAGAAAGATGAAAAAGCAAAAGCATATTGAAATACTGATAATGGTAAACAGTTTGAACAGTGAGCACAAGACCAAGAACAAGGATACGAAAATATCCGTGGTTATGGTGCTAGTCAGTTAAACAATTTGTTTGAATTATCGAAGACTTGAAAACAAAGTTTAAAACATTTAGACCTAAAATTGGATAACTTTGTTGTTGATAACATTAAAAATGTTACGCAAGATGAAATTGATAAATATAAAACAAAACTATTAACTAGTGTAAAAGAACAAGTTGAAAAGTATGTTCCCGGTGTTGTAGAAAAGACCGACTATGTTATCAGCGTTGATAATCTTGTTGCGGGTGATTGAACTACAAGCAAAGATGTCAAAGTTCAAGCGGTTGATGGTAGTACAAAACTGTTAAGTTTTACTGTTAAAACTATTCCAGTGCAACAAAAAGAAGAAGTAACAGCACTAGCATCAACACCAGTATCAAGTGATAAGGGTGGAAAATCAATTTGAAAAATACTGGGGATAGTTGCTGGTTCGCTGGCGGGTCTTGGTTTGGCGTATTGGTTGTTTAAAAGATTTGTCTTTAATAAATATTTTTTACCAAAAATAAAAAGACGCCGCCATCTTAAATTAGTTGAACAAGTTAGAAAAGAAGAAGCCGAAAAAGACGCTCAAAACAACAAGGGAGGTGAAGAATAATGTTTACTGGCGACAGAAACAAGCATACGAAGAACTTATAAAGGAAATCAAATAACAAAAATATAAAAAAACCACACCTATAAATTAGATGTGGTAAAATAATAGTAGTAAGTGATTTGGCTTCCTTACTCGTTAAAATTATATAAAGTGATAGTAATTTATCGGAAAATAAATTACTATCGTGGAAACACTAGCGATCAACTAGCGTTTCCACAGACAATTTTATCATATTTCTTGGTGTTATTTTTTAAGTAACATTGTGAAATATGATATAAATTGTGTTGTGGGAATAGTGCGGTGGTGCTATTCTCTTTTTTATTAAAAGAGAATTCAGAAAGGAATATATATAAATGAAAAAATTATTAAGTATTTTAACAATTTCAACTTTGACAGCAAGCGTTCCCGCACCGTTGTTAGCGAACACAATACAAAATCGTGTCAAACGCGATATTGGTGGAAATACCAAAGATGTCACAACTGGGTTTGATATAAAAATTAAAAACGACTGAAATAAAATTTATGTAAATGATAAGCCATTTAATACTGTTGATAACAAATATTATGTTGCTATATGGGGACGGAATAAATGAAATATTAATAAGTTTAAATATAATGACTGATTAGTTAATATTTCAGAAAATTTAAAAGTTCAATTTAAGACCTTAAGATATTTTGAATCTGATGAATGATCAACAACAGAATATGAATGAGAGAAATTTCCACAATATTTTAAAGGTGTTTATCGTTGGGATGGCGTTGGAGAACCACAAACACCAAAAATTGATAATAATGGAAATATAACTAATTGAATTGTTGATAAAACACCATTTCAACAAGGAATTTTGTTTTCGCTTGTGGATGGTTCAAAAACGGCGACTTGGTCTAATAACGGTATGCGTTTGACAGTTGATGGTGAAACAAACATCAATATCAATAACCCAAATGTTACGGAAGTTTATTGAGATGGTTCTTTGCAACCGCAATCAAGTAAGCAATGGAAAATCAATGTTAAACCCGAAACCACAGCAAAAGACCATAAATTAGTTATCAAATATGATATCAATGGGACAAAATACACAAGTGAAGATATTATGGTGTCGATGTTGGCAAAAATTGACTCAACACCAACACCAGTGCAACAAAATCTAAGTGATTTAATCAAAAACACTGATTTAGGAAATATCATTGATAATAATGATGACACTATTTTCTTAGCAGTAAATAAGGCAAATAGTGAAATTATTGATGATTTTTCACAAATTGAAATAACAAAAAAAGTTAATCACTCTGCAACTTTATCAGCGAAACCAGATAGTAAAAGTTACAAAGGTTCAGTTGATATTAAATACAATGTGGTTCCGGCAACAGTGGTTGATTTAAAAATTGAATTAAAACCAACTGTAAGCAGTGCGATAGTTAATAAAGACTATTTGGCACAACTTGACAGTAGTAAAATGACAAATAAAGTTGATACATTTTACTATGCGAATAGTGAAAGTGTTATCACAATGGTTAAACCAACAGATAGCAGTGTGATAACTGGGGTGGTGTATGGTTGTGATGATAAATGAAATAAAACATCACAATCAAGCAACATTGACCCAGCAAAGGGTATTAAACTTGATGGGTCACAACTTGGAGCGGTTCAGGGAAGATATTTAATTGACTTAAAAAACGAACTAGGACAAACAAATACTATTTATTTACAAATTCATAGTGAGAAAGATGAAAAAGCAAAAGCATATTGAAATACTGATAATGGTAAACAGTTTGAACAGTGAGCACAAGACCAAGAACAAGGATACGAAAATATCCGTGGTTCTAGTGCTAGTCAATTGAATAATTTGTTTGAATTATCGAAGACTTGAAAACAAAGTTTAAAACATTTAGACCTAAAATTAGATAACTTTGTTGTTGATAACATTAAAAATGTTAGTCAAGATGAAATTGATAACTATAAAACAAAACTGCTTGCTAGTGTAAAAGCCCAAGTTGAAAAGTATGCTCCGAATGTTGTAGAAAAGACCGACTATGTTATCAGCGTTGATAATCTTGTTGCGGGTGATTGAACTACAAGCAAAGATGTCAAAGTTCAAGCGGTTGATGGTAGTACAAAACTGTTAAGTTTTACTGTTAAAACTATTCCAGTGCAACAAAAAGAAGAAGTAACAGCACTAGCATCAACACCAGTATCAAGTGATAAGGGTGGAAAATCAATTTGAAAAATACTGGGGATAGTTGCTGGTTCGCTGGCGGGTCTTGGTTTGGCGTATTGGTTGTTTAAAAGATTTGTCTTTAATAAATATTTTTTACCAAAAATAAAAAGACGCCGCCATCTTAAATTAGTTGAACAAGTTAGAAAAGAAGAAGCCGAAAAAGACGCTCAAAACAACAAGGGAGGTGAAGAATAATGATGACTTTGTTAGCGACAAGTGGGGTCGATGACTTACTTAACAAAATTTTAGGTATCGCAATGCCGGTGTTAATTGCCATCGCAGTTGTATCCGCAATTATTATGATTGGTGTTTATGCGATTGGGGGTAAATTTAACGCTGATAGTGGCAACCGCAAAGAAACAATTAAAAAAGTGATGTGGGTTTTAATTTGCTTGTTAATTGTTATTCTTGCGAGTGCGGTTGTCTTGGCGTTTAAAGATACTATCGCCCCAATCACAAGTTAGGTGGTGTAATTATGTTGTTACGAAAACGAAAACAAGATAATTTAACGGTTATAAAATCAAAAAAACCAATTTTAAAACAAGGGTTAGAGCGATTTGTAGCATATTATTTTAAAAAAATATTTACAATATTAGCAATTGCGATGATACCCTTGTTAATTATTGGTTGTATTGTGATTGCAATATTATCGGCGATATTGTGGTTTTTGCCAAATACTGAAACATCAAGTAACATTCAAACAGTTTTCTCTAATACTTTGAATGTTGAAACAGTAGAAACAACTGGCGGGTCAAACATAATGGGGAGCATTATTGGCTGAGCGATAAATAGTTTTTGTGCTATTTTGTATCTTATTTTTATCAAACCGATTGTTTGATTGCTAGGTGGAATGCAAGATGTCGTCTACTTTATTGGTGGGGGAGCTTTAAGCGAACAATTATTTAGTATGAATAATATTAGCACGATATATTGATTGCTGTTTGGTATTGCGATGGCAATGTTTATTGTCATTATTGGCACAAAAGCGATTGCGTGAATGTATAACAATCGCCGCCACGAAATGAAAGCAGCGATAACAAATGTTCTTATTATCATTATTGCTATTCCGCTAATACCGACATTGTTTATTATGGCAAATACAATTATGACAATGATTGTTAAATTGTTTTTGCAAAATGCTCCGATTGATACAAATAATATTGCTTTGGCGATTTTTAATAGTAGTTTTATGAATGGTGTTCATCATTTTAGTTATATTCCCGTTTCGTGGACATTTTCAGATAGTGGTAATTTTAGTTATATTATTTGTTTGGTCTCGGAGTGTTTTATGGTTTATATTATGTTTACTGTTTGTATGTTTTTGTTTTGGCGGGTAATTGAATTGTTTATCTTATTGTGTTATTCGCCCGTGGTGGTTGTAATGAGTGTCGCCGACCAAGGACAACAATTTCGTAATTGAAAAGATATGGTCTTGGGGCGATTTATAAGTTATGCCTTTATGTTTATAACTTATAACATATTTATTATGAGTATTGCGGTGTTAGGGCAAGTGGCAACATTTATGCCAAATTCTTTATCGCAACCAATCTTTATCTTACTTGGTATTTTTGCTTTTGGGTTTGCCGTTGCAAAATCACCACAAATTATAACGAGTTTAATTGGTGGTAATACAGCGATGAGCGATAGTATCGGTAATCTGATGTCCTTTGGAATGGCAACTAACCTTGCCAAAATTGGGGGAAAATTCGCGTGAAAATCGGGTAAATTTGCTGCTCGCAATACAATTGGTAAACCAATTGGTTTAACCCAAGGGATAAGTCACGCGATGAAAAGTGGTACACCATTTAAAGAAGCAACAGCAGGAACTTTATTCGGTGGTTTTAACCCTAATACGGGTGGTGTTGCGGGTGCATTTGCTGGTCAAGCAATTAAAACCAAAGATAAAGTTATGACAAATATCAGTGATTATCAAGCATTCAAAGAACAACGAAACCAGAAAAACAATAAAGATAGTGTTTTAGAGAAAGCAAGCACTAAAACAACAAAGAAAGATAAAGGAGACAAAAACAATGGAAAATAACACAAAAATAATCACTAAAAAAGCAAGTAAAGTACGATTTACTGTCTCAAATGTTTTGGGCGGAATTGGTTGACCAGAACTTTTTATTATTTTTGTTGGCGTTGTTTTGATAACTTTATCTTTGACTTTGCTTGCAAAATTATCGCTAATTGCGGGAATTATTAGTGCTATTGTATTTGCTGTTTTGAATATCTTTTTCATAACACCAAATAAAAACGGTGATAAACTATATTATGTTATTTTTATTGCCCTTGGTTTTTTATTTAAACCAAAAAAACACAACATAGAAAATGATAGCGAAATACAAATTATCAATAACCGTGTTGTTTTTGATAATAAACAAATTCTTATTTATAAAATAAATGCTGTTGATTTAACATTGTCAACGCAAGAAGAACGCAATACACCGATTTATGACTTTTCAAATTATTTGCGTGCCTTAAATTTTGATTTTGAAATCATCAAAATTGATAGTAAGTTGAATTTTGACAAAAATAAAAACTATCTTGCACAGACCTTAAAGCAAGATAGTTTAAAAAATTCACAAAAACATCAATTAAATAATTTTTTGTCGATGTCTGAATACTTGGAAAACCAAGATTTAAAGTTAGAACAAAATTATTATTTAATTGTTTTTACAAATAACAATGATAAAAAACTTGAATTATCCTTGTTATCATACAATCAACATCTTTCTTTGACTTTGCCAACAAGCAAAGAAATAAAGAAAATTGTTGATAAAAAGATTATACCAACAAATTCAACAAACTCATCAGTAGCAACATCAATTAAAGAAACTGCAAAATATTTGAAACTGGATAACAATAAATTTGTTAGTTATTTTACTGTTAATCAATTTCCGTTGACTGTTAATGATATGTGATTAAGTAATTTTAGCGAAATAGAAAATGTCAATATTTCTATTCGTGTTCGGCATTTAGACAATATGACAGCGTTTAAATTGCTTGACCGTGCCATCCGAAGAGCACAAGACCAAGAAACTAAAAAAGCAAGTGAAGATATTGAATATAACTTATATTTACAAAACTTTAATGAGTTATTACAACTTATTCAAGTTGGGGGTGAAACCTTGAAAATGGTTTCAATTGTTTTCACTTGCTTTGCTGATAGTAAAACTGATTTAGACCAAGTTGTTTCAAATTTAAAAAATGAAATGATAAGAAATCGTTTTACTATTAATGATTTGACATTTCGCCAGTTTGCAACTTATCAATGTTTGTTATTTAACAATAATGATAAATTAAAAAACATTGAGCAAGAAATGGCGACCATTACTCTTGCGAGTGCTTGACCGTTTCCAACTAAACCGTTAAATGATCCACAAGGACTAATAATTGGGGAAAATGAACAACTACAACCAATCATATTTGACATCAAAACCAAGTCATCAATAAGAGCAAGTCATAACGCTTTTATTGTGGGTCAGATGGGGTTTGGAAAAACATTTAATGTTAAAAAACAATTAAATTGATTATATTGTAATAACACAAAAATCTATATTATTGACCCCCAACGCGAATATGGTGGTTTTGCCAATTATCACGGTGGGGAAATTATTGAATTTGGTAATAACCCAAAGGCAAAAATTAACCCCTTAGAAATCTTTACTGATAATTTTTCCGAACATATTTTGTTGTTAGAACAATGGTTTAAAAATTTGTATAGTGATTTAACAAATATTGACCTTGCTAAATTGCAAGAATATATTATTCAGTTGTATAAAAACTTTAAAATTACTGCTGATACAAATTTAAGTAAATTAACTCGAAAAGATTATCCAATTTTAAATGATTTATATAAATTGGTATATCAAAAAGAACAAGATACTTTGTTAGAAAAAATGTTGTGAAAACTAACCAAAGGAGCAGATGGCACATTGTTTAATGGTGTTAGTACCTTAGAAATTAAAAGCGACTTGATTGTTTTTGATATTTACAATATGGCAAAATCAAAAACAATTGCTAACGCACAAATGTATTTGTTGTTAGCGTTGCTTGACCGTGTTATGAAAAAGAATAAGAAAAATAATTTAACCTTTCCACCGGAAGAACAAAGTTGAGTTTGTATTGCGGTGGATGAAGCACATTTATTAATTAACCAAGATAATCTGCTTGCCCTTAATTATTTATTTACTTTATCGAAAACTTGTCGTAAATTTAACGGAATTTTATATATTTTAACGCAAAGCATTGGCGACTTTACCCAGCACGGAGAAAATGTTAAACGCCAAGCGCAGGGAATAATTGAACAGTGTACTTATCAATTTATTCATCACTTGAATTCAATTGGTTTGCAAAATTATACTGAATTATTGACTGATAACAATATGATAAATGCCTATGAGAAAAATGTTATTTTAACTCCTAAAAAGGGACTGTGTTTGTTTAGTATTAATGATAAACGCTATATTTTGCAAGTTATCGCAACAAGTGAAGAAATCAAAGCAATTGGTACCCAAGAAGACATTAATAATTTAGGAAAGGAAATATAGTTTATGGAAACAAAACAAAACGAATGAATAACAGTTAACATTTTGGCACGCAGAAAACTAAAACGCGAAACCGAGAAAGCCGTTTTATTTTCTATTCCTAAACATAAAGGTTTGTCGGTGTGAATTAATAAAAAATGTATTCACGCTTTGCGTAACGGAAAAGTGTTTGCTGTTGGTGTTAAAAAGAATGATGAATATACAATATGAACATATGACCCTGATAGCAAGCAACATTTAAAAAGTGAGATATGACAAGGTCAACACTTAATCAATTTGTATCAAAATGAATTTAAAAAAATTGTTGCTTGACTTAACAAACAACAATCGCTAAATAAATAAAATCGTTTATAACGCATTGAGTTGATATCTTATTCGTTAAAATAACGTTCGATGCGCCACAGAGGACGATTTTTTTATAGAAAGGTAGGTGTTTAAAATGTGAAAAAAAATTAAAAATTGGCGCGATAAAAATATTAGCAATAAAATTTTTTATTGATTTATTTTTATTTTAGTAATACCGTTTATGCTTGTATGTTTGATAAATTGTGCTTCGGCAATTATTATTATGTTTTTAAAATACCATACACTAGATTTTAAAAACTTTTATATTGCTTATGCTGATAAATACAGTTGGTTAATTTCAATTGTTTTGTTTATTATTGCATTCTTATTTTTCTTGTGATTTTATGTAAGTCATAAAATAGATAATATGGATAGTCCTAAAACAAAACAACAAAAATCAAACAAAGCAAGTGATAAAGAATTTAAAACATTACAGTTAAAAATGCTTGCGCTTAATAATAGGTATGGTATTCCAAAAAATAATTTAACTCAACATACTTTATTGGTTGGTACAACTGGGAGTGGTAAAACAACAACATTAATGTTTTTAGTAAAACAATTAACTCAAATATTTAAACAGACCACAATAATAATTGATGGTAAGGGGGATATTGATTTAATTAATAAAGTTAAACAACTAGACCCTAGTGCCTTTGTTTGAGAAATTGGTGGCACAACGGAATATAATCCGTTTGCGACAAAAGATAGTGTTGTATTATCTGATAAGATAATGTCGTTGTTTGATTTTTCCGAACCGCATTATGAAGCATTGGTAAATGATTATGTGTTGATTTTAACCGAAACATTAATTAATAAAAATATTGATTTAACATTAGAAAATATTATTAAATATTTTGATATTTCAGAATTAAAACAATTAATTAGTAAAAAAAACAGCAATTATGAATATTTAGAAAAAATCAATGAAGATGATATATTAGGTATGCGTTCGCGCTTGAATGTTTATCGCCAACAGTTAAAAATAAGTATCGGTATTAATAACAACTTATTAGAATTGATTACTAAACATAAAACGATTTTGTTTAGTATTAATTCGTTGATGTATCCCAAATTGGCGGGTTCTGTCGGAAAAATCATTATCCAAGACTTAAAAGAATTAACCACCCTAAAATCAGTTAATCAAAAAATTAACATTGTATTAGATGAGTTTAATGTCTTTGCAAGTGAAACCATTGTCAACTTGATAAATAAGTCGCGTAGTTTTAATTATCAATGTTTTTTGTCTTTCCAAACAATCAATGATTTAAAAACAAACAATATGAATTTAACAGATACTATTTTCGGAAATGTTAGCACTATTGTTTGTCATAACATAAAAGACCCCAACACTGCGGAATATGTAGCGAGTGTTTTTGGTACCCAAGAAACCGAAAAACTAACACGACAACTTGATTTTAAAAACAACACTGCTGATATGGGTTCGGTGCGTGCGGTGGATGAGTTTATTGTTCATCCAAACGACCTTAAAAACCTTAAAATTGGGGAATGCTATTTAAAAGCCACTCTTCCGAGTGGCAAGTTATTTATAAAAAAAATTCAAGTTGACCCAACTTATTTAGATAATTAAATTCTTTTAACAATTAAATAAATAAAATGATATAATGTAATTGGTTATCTTTAAAAAAGATAACTCCTTTCGGGTTCTTTTAAATAAAAAAGAGAATAGCATATCAAAATGCTAATAAAAAACACCTTATTTTACAAAGGTGTTTTTGTTTTTTTAAAATATATTGATAAATTTATTTATCTGTTGTACAATGTAATTGTTAGCAACTAGATTGCTATGACAATTTAAAAACGGAAACACACTAATTTTGAACTAAACTGTGTTTCCACTGACAATTTTAACATATTTTATTGAACTTGGAATGTGTTTATCAATTATTATAATTTTGTTTGTGGAAATAGCGGTCTGTTATTTCCCTTTTTATTTGTTTATCCAAAAGGAGTGATAAAAAAATATTTTATCCGTACATTTGTGGTAAAATAAACACAACTAAATAAAAAGAAAAATGACACGACAGTCATTCTTCTATACACCTATTAAGCGGTCCGCAAAACCAATTAGTAGGGTCTGATATAATTTGCCTGAACCGCACATTTGTGATGGTTCTTGGTTAAATTATAACATTTATTTAATTTTTGTGTATAGGTAGAGTGATAAAAAAGTCATCTACCTATTTTTTTATTTATTAAAATATTTCATTAGAAAGGAAATAACAACAATGAATAAATTTATTGGAATTGGAAGAACAACCAAAGATATAGAAATTAAACAAACAAGTAATGGAAAAGAATATGCCATATTTCAATTGGCAATAACACGCCCATATTCAGCACAAAAAGAAACTGATTTTATTCCTTGTCAAGTTTGAAATAAACAAGCAACTATTTTACAAAAATATTGTCAAAAAGGTTCTCAAATTGCAATTACGGGTATTTTACAATCTTATAAAAACAAAGAAGATAAAACACAGTGAATAGTACAAGTATCTAATTATGAATTTTTACATACAAATAATGATTTAAAAAAAGATATTTTACTATCTGAAAAACCAAATGAAATCATTGCCGAAGAACAAGCAAATTATAGTTCAGAAGATATTAAAGAATTATTTAATGGTGATGATGCCATTTTATGAGATTAGAATTTAAACATTAACATTAATATTATTTACCCTAAAATCATCGTTGAAATAACCAAAAAGAATATGATTCTACATTTTGGAAAATATCAACGCTGATACAGGGCTTAAATTCACTCAAAACCGCAGAAAGGAGCATATTATTATGCGTAGAGCAGTTAAAAACCCAAATATTGATTATGATCAAAATGATGTTCAAAAAGAACAACGTCGAACAAGGCAATATCAAATCGAACACCACCCTGGTCGCCTTGCTTTAAAACAGTGAGAGAAACAATGAAAAAGTGGCTGATTTGATAATTTAACAAAAGAAAAACAAAAAGAATACAAACTAATAACCAACAAATTGGCGTTAGAAAAGAAAAAGTTTGAATTGGTAAGAGTTCGCCATGAATGAAAACGTAACTGATACAACAATTTAGACAAAGAAAAACAACGCGAATATAAAAAACGCGTTGAACAAATCAAAAAAGAACATAATTTATAAATCATAAATTTTTACCTTTAAATTAGCGTTGAAACCAACCAAAAGAATATGATTCTACATTTTGGAAAATATCAACGCTGATAAGGGGTTAAAATACGGTCAAAACCGCAGAAAGGAGCATATTATTATGCAACAAATACAAAAAGAAGAACAAGTCAATTACCACTTTGTTGAGATAAATGGGTTGAACTATAAAGTTATTAATCAACTTGATGAGAAAAAACATGTTTCTAATTTTTACTTACCGAAAAAATTAGTTCGCCAACACCCTACCCGCAAAGACAGTTATAAAGTCAAAATTTATGACAAATTTATTTGTGTACCAAAAATAATGTGTTTTATTGATAAAACTGGTAAATATTTTTTGGTTGGGATTGATATGTTTTTTACCTACTGAATTTATAACACGCGTGATAATAACAAATATCGCTTGGCCGGTTATCAAGCAATTAAAGACACTGCAATTAAAGAATTGCATTATTTAACTGTGTCTGCTAGAAGATACGAAAAAGAACAAGCAACAAACCCATTTTTAAGTGGGTTAACTTACCAACAAGCACGCGAACAAATTTGCGCTGAAAGCGACAAATTAAAAGCAGAATACCAAACTTATGTACAAAGTAAGTATTCTGCTAATAACATTAAAAAATCATCAAACAGAGAAAATAATTCTCTTATTGATAAGTTTAACACACACTATGAAAAAAACAAGGGTGATCCACCAAAATTATCCGAAGAAGAACTCGACCAATTATTAGTGGAATTAGACAACTTAGACTAACTCCCCTATCGAGTTCTTCACTCCCCTATCAAAAAAAGTATAAGAACTTGCGTAAAACCACAGATGTAGCAAGACAACGAATAAACAAAATTAAGATATGGTCATTATCATATCGTTTTTGCTATTTGGTAAATCACCTATTTTTATTATCATTTTTCTTCCAATATATAACCAAAATAAATACCATTACTATATCAAAACAACATAATTAATAAATTTTACATACTTTCTTAAATAAATTTAGCGGTAATTTTATTTAAAAAATACTAATATATAGTATAATTAAATAAATTAATATTAAACTTTTATTAGTTTATTTAATTTTTTATTATGCTGCGGAACTACAAGCATTTTGGCACGCCAAGCACCCCAAACCCCGCACTCCCAACGTTGTTGATAGCACGGGGTTTGGGCTTAATGCTTGTAGTTCCGCAGTGGTGGTTATTTATTGGTTGTATTAATTACAATTAATACAACCAATAAATAACCACCTAGTTCCTTTTTTCTTTTTGCCCGAGCCCTTAAAAGAAAAAAGCGAACCCAAAAAAGAAAAAACCCCACCCTGTTGGTATGACGAGAGTGGTTGGAAAGGAGTTGATACACTATGGGTGAATTGGAAAAAATATTGATTATGATAAATCGTTGGGGATACTTGAATTTAGAACAAATTGCATTACTGTTAAATAAAAATATTAAAACAATTCAATTACAAAAAGAAAAACTAATAAATTTAAAAATGTTGAATGTTGACACATTACCGAAGAAAAATTATTATACTTTAACCAGTAAAGCACAAAGTCATTTGGGGCGAAATCATAAAAAAAGTATTAAAGTAAATTACTATGAATTACAACACCAAGACATGTTAATCAAATGACTTTGTAGTCAAACCGACATTGAGCACTACCAAACTGAGCGGGAGTTAAAAATGGAAAATTGAAAATTAAGAGCATATCCCAATTTAATTGTTTATAAAAATGATGATAGTGAAATTTATGTTGAATTTGATAATACAAAAAAGGCACCTATCAGAATAAAAAATAAAATCATAAATTATAAAGATTGATTAAATAATGGAAATAAAGTTCATTGAGTTGCTACAAATAAAACATTGAGTAATTGAACGCAAAAACAAATTATAGAATTAAATTTATATGCAAATCAACACACATATGAAATTTGAGAACCAAATTTAGATAAGAAGGTTTAATATGACAGAAAGTTTAAAAATTTTAGATTTATTAAATAAATGAGGATATTTAACAGCCGAGCAAATTGCATTGCTGTTAAATAAACCGATTGAAAGTGCAAAAACTAATTTAAAAACATTACAGAAAAAACAACTTTACAAAATAGATAAAACCACTCGCAAAAACATTTATTTCCTTTCGCATAAGGGTAATACTTTTGTTGGGCGAGTTCATAAAAAAAGTATTAAAGTTAATTACTATGAACTTGCCCACCAAGATATGCTTATCAAATGACTTTGTAGTCAAACCGATATCGAGCACTACCAAACTGAGCGGGAGTTGAAAATGGAAAATGGTAATCTCAATGCTTACCCTGATTTAATCATCACTAAAAACGATGATAGCGAAATTTATGTTGAATTTGAGCGCACCCAAAAATCGCCCAGTCGCTTTAAGAAAAAGTTAGACGGACATACTAAATGATTACGTAATGGCGGGCAAATATATTGAATTACCCCAACGCAAACACTTGCTAACTGAATACAGCGGCAAATTGACAAAGATGACTTTAAAATAGAACTGCAACAAGTTATTATTTGATCCACACAATAACTATGCGCGACAAGAACTAAACATTTACGAAATATGAAATGACAAGGAGTAATTAATTTTAATAAGGAGTAAAATATAAATGAAAGTAGGTGTGAAAATGGAAAAAGAAAAATGTAATTGTAGCTGTGAATGCAAATGTAATGAAAACACAAATTCACAAGATAATACTTGTGAATGCAACAAATAATTTTTTATGATAACATTAATTTGGGACAAGAAAAAAATGATAATTTACTTGTTCTGCTTGTAATGAAATTATCCTATTCGGATAATTTTTTATTATAAAAATAATTTGCAATAGTAGCGTGATTATTTTAAGAATGTCACAAATGATTTGTAACAATTCCATTAAACCACCGCCTAACTATTTTTTGGAACTATTAGGGAGTGATTAAAACTCTCAAAATAATTATAAAATAAGTTATAATTGATTTATTAGAATTTACATATTAATAAAAAAGGGAGTGATATTTAATGTTTGACTTAAATTGAAGTGCTGTCATTTCTTTAAAATATGAAGATGATGAATTTTATTTATTGTGGCAATATTATCGAAATGGTAAAAATAAAATTACGGAAAAACAAAAAGATTATATTAAAAATTTGTTTTATCAGTATTATATTCCGAATACGGAACGCCAATTTGAATACTTGGAAAATAAACTAAATGAATTAAATACTCGCAGTGCTAGTGCAATTATTAACGGTTTACTACAAAAAGATAAACGATTAATTGCTCTGCTTGTAAAATATTTAGATCAATTTAAACCGAATAATTTAACTTAGTCCCCTACTTAAAACCCTTATTTTATAAGGGTTTTTTGTTGCTTGTTTTCCTATCGTCGTCTGTGGCGCATCGAACGTTATTTTCACGGGTAAATGGTAATAAAATTAATATATTTACATACATATTAATTTTTATTTACTATATAACTAGTTATATTTATATAACTAGTTATATTTTTAAAAAAAAACTTGTTTTTCCTGTTTTATTATTATACTATATAACTAGTTATATTTATATAACTAGTTATATAAAGGAGAATTAGTGTGGCAAAATTATCAGAATTATTAAAGAAAGAAGAACTAAATACAAATGAAAAAAATAATCTAGTTAATAAACTTGTTTCTGAAAAAGGAACAAAGGAATTTAAAAAACGAGATTATTCTGAAATATTACCAAATATGACTTGTCATAAAAAATTAGTTAAACTTTTTAGACAAGAGGCAAAAAGTAAAAGATGATTACCTACAACTCTTATGAATGAAATTTTAGCGGATAGATATAATATGGACTTGGAGGAATTAGATAATGAAGATGATTAGTTTTGCAGTCAAAAAAGGTGGCGTTGGAAAAACAACATTATGCAAAAATGTTGCCTACAAGTTTGCACTTGATGGGGCAAAGGTGTTATTGATTGACCTTGACCCCCAAGCAACCCTATCTGTTCAATTTGCGAATAATGATATTGATACAAATAAAAGTATTATGAAAATTTTTCAATCTTTTAAATTTTCAATAGAAAATATTATTCAATCAACCAAATATAAAAATATTGATATTATTTTAGGTAATGAAAATATTAATCAAGCCCAAGGAATAATAAACAATACTTTTAATGATAAAGAAAAATATAAAATTGGTAAGTGTCTATTGGATGATTATAAAAATGTATTTGATAGTTATGATTATGTCTTAATTGACTATCCACCAACAATGCAAGAACTAGCAATAAATTTTCTAATTATTTCTGATTTAATTATTATGCCAATTAATAATGGTTTAGGTGCATTTAAAGGAATATTAGACTTAAATAATATTATTAATAAAGTTTGCAGACAAGAAAATTTAAAAGTACCATTTTATAAAATTGTATTTAATAATGTTAAAGAAAATGAAAATACAATTGAAATTTATGAATTAATTAATAAAAATAATTTAACAAATTTTATATTTGATACAATTATTAAACATTCAGATACATTTATTAAAACTGAAAATAAATTAAGTAGTATTTGAGATAATAATGTTTATTGGCGCCAGAAACAAGCATACGAAGAACTCATCAAGGAAATCAAATAACAATGAAATTAGATCAAAATATTTGTATTGTTCCACATTGTATAAAAAATAAATTGCTTGTTGAAAGGGGATGTCTTTTTTGTATAGAACATAGAAAAAGGTTTGATGATTTTTTAGTAAGAAATCCGGTTCCAAGTGAAACTGATTATTTTTTAAAAAAAGATAAGGAATTTCGGAATGAATTTTGAACTGATGCGGTTAATTATTTTTTTGTTGAAGAAGAATATGAATACCATAGAAAAAATAAAAAACAGAAGAAATGAAAGTAGACAAAATATGATGAAAAAAGAAGCAGAATAGATAACAACTGCGGTAAATTATAACTTTGTGTTATAATTTCTTTACCAAGATATTTTTTATCTTTGGTATTAGTTAAAGTCCCTTATGCTACTAAATATCAACTGTATTAAATATCAACCTTTACATTTTTATCTCATATTAACAAAAACACTAGATACAAAAATGTATCTAGTGTATAATAAAAAAGAACTAAATAAAACAAATTAAAATTTGGTGATAGTAATTTATGTTGCAATAAATTACTATCGTGGAAACACTAGCGATCAACTAGCGTTTCCACAGACAATTTTATCATATTTCTTGGTGTTATTTTTTAAGTAACATTGTGAAATATGATATAAATTGTGTTGTGGGAATAGTGCGGTGGTGCTATTCTCTTTTTTATTAAAAGAGAATTCAGAAAGGAATACAGCAATGAAAAAATTACTAAGTTTATTAACCATATCAACCTTGGCAGCGAGCGTTCCTGCACCCTTGCTTGCCAACACAGTACAAACTCGCACCAAACGCGATGTTGGGACAACTGCCAAAGATGTCACAAATAATTACTGAACTTTTATTGCTAGTATAAGTAAAGAAGATGCTACAAAAAACAAAGATAAATATTATTTTGTTATTTATAAAAATAAAGGTGAAAGTAATTGACAAATATATAAGATGCAAATGGGAAAACCAAACGACAGACCTATTTTTGGTGAAACCGTTGAAAGTCATAAAGCATTTTATCGTTGGGATGGTGTTGGTGAACCTAATTTACCAGAAATAAATTCATTAACTGGTGAAATTATAAATTGAAAAGGTTTTGATATAAAAATAAAGGAAAAATATGGAAAAGAAAAATATGTTTCAATTGACCCGTCGACACAACCATTTAAAAATATAACTGACAATAAATGATATATTGTGATTTTATCTTCGCGGGGAAAAATTAACAAATTATTAAATGATAATAATGAAAAGACAAAGAAAACAATTTTAGAACCAGATTATAAAGTTTATCGTTGGGATGGTGTTGGTGAACCACAAACACCAACAATTGATAGCAGCGGAAATATAACAGATTGAAAACAACCAACAAAAAATGATTTACAACAAGGAATTTCGTTTTTGCTTGTTGATGGTTCAAAAACGGCGAAGTGGTCTGATGATGGTATGCGTTTAACGGTGGATGGTGAAACAAACATCAATATTGATAATAAAAATGTTGAAGAAGTTTATTGAGATGGTTCTTTGCAACCGCAATTAAGTAAACAATGGAAAATCAATGTTAAACCCGAAACTGCACCACGAGATCATAAGTTAGTTATCAAATACAATATCAATGGGACAAAATACACAAGTGAAGATATTATGGTGTCGATGTTGGCAAAAATTGACTCAACACCAACACCAGTGCAACAAAATCTAAGTGATTTAATCAAAAACACTGATTTAGGAAATATCATTGATAATAATGATGACACTATTTTCTTAGCAGTAAATAAGGCAAATAGTGAAATTATTGATGATTTTTCACAAATTGAAATAACAAAAAAAGTTAATCACTCTGCAACTTTATCAGCGAAACCAGATAGTAAAAGTTACAAAGGTTCAGTTGATATTAAATACAATGTGGTTCCGGCAACAGTGGTTGATTTAAAAATTGAATTAAAACCAACTGTAAGCAGTGCGATAGTTAATAAAGACTATTTGGCACAACTTGACAGTAGTAAAATGACAAATAAAGTTGATACATTTTACTATGCGAATAGTGAAAGTGTTATCACAATGGTTAAACCAACAGATAGCAGTGTGATAACTGGGGTGGTGTATGGTTGTGATGATAAATGAAATAAAACATCACAATCAAGCAACATTGACCCAGCAAAGGGTATTAAACTTGATGGGTCACAACTTGGAGCGGTTCAGGGAAGATATTTAATTGACTTAAAAAACGAACTAGGACAAACAAATACTATTTATTTACAAATTCATAGTGAGAAAGATGAAAAAGCAAAAGCATATTGAAATACTGATAATGGTAAACAGTTTGAACAGTGAGCAGAAGATAACGGGTATAAAAATATCCGTGGTTATGGTGCTAGTCAGTTAAACAATTTGTTTGAATTATCGAAGACTTGAAAACAAAGTTTAAAACATTTAGACCTAAAATTGGATAACTTTGTTGTCGATAACATTAAAAATGTTACGCAAGATGAAATTGATAAATATAAAACAAAACTATTAACTAGTGTAAAAGAACAAGTTGAAAAGTATGTTCCCGGTGTTGTAGAAAAGACCGACTATGTTATCAGCGTTGATAATCTTGTTGCGGGTGATTGAACTACAAGCAAAGATGTCAAAGTTCAAGCGGTTGATGGTAGTACAAAACTGTTAAGTTTTACTGTTAAAACTATTCCAGTGCAACAAAAAGAAGAAGTAACAGCACTAGCATCAACACCAGTATCAAGTGATAAGGGTGGAAAATCAATTTGAAAAATACTGGGGATAGTTGCTGGTTCGCTGGCGGGTCTTGGTTTGGCGTATTGGTTGTTTAAAAGATTTGTCTTTAATAAATATTTTTTACCAAAAATAAAAAGACGCCGCCATCTTAAATTAGTTGAACAAGTTAGAAAAGAAGAAGCCGAAAAAGACGCTCAAAACAACAAGGGAGGTGAAGAATAATGTTTACTGGCGACAGAAACAAGCATACGAAGAACTTATAAAGGAAATCAAATAACAAAAATATAAAAAAACCACACCTATAAATTAGATGTGGTAAAATAATAGTAGTAAGTGATTTGGCTTCCTTACTCGTTAAAATTATATAAAGTGATAGTAATTTATCGTCAAATAAATTACTATCGTGGAAACACTAGCGATCAACTAGCGTTTCCACAGACAATTTTATCATATTTCTTGGTGTTATTTTTTAAGTAACATTGTGAAATATGATATAAATTGTGTTGTGGGAATAGTGCGGTGGTGCTATTCTCTTTTTTATTAAAAGAGAATTCAGAAAGGAATATATATAAATGAAAAAATTATTAAGTATTTTAACAATTTCAACTTTGACAGCAAGCGTTCCCGCACCGTTGTTAGCGAACACAATACAAAATCGTGTCAAACGCGATATTGGTGGAAATACCAAAGATGTCACAACTGGGTTTGATATCAGAATTAAAGGTATTGAATATAAAAATTGAGAAAAACTTGAAGCAGTTACAAAACCATTTAGTAAAATTGATGATAAGTGATATATTGCTATATGGCATGGAAAAGATAGTAATAATTGACAAATAAAATCTTTCCAAAACATTAATTATTCAGATAGAAGAAAAGTTTTAGATAGTCAAGGTAATTATGAATTAGCATTAACAAGAGTGGGTGATAACTTATTTATAAATAAACCACGTTCAATAAGGGATATTATAAGTTGAAATAAAGATAATGGTACATATTTTAAATCAGTTTATCGTTGAAATGGTGTTAATAAACCAATAACACCAAAAATTGATAATAATGGAAATATAATTAATTGAAATATTGATAAAACAAAATTTCAACAAGGAATTTCGTTTTTGCTTGTTGATGGTTCAAAAACGGCGAAGTGGTCTGATGATGGTATGCGTTTAACGGTGGATGGTGAAACAAACATCAATATTGATAATAAAAATGTTGAAGAAGTTTATTGAGATGGTTCTTTGCAACCGCAATTAAGTAAACAATGGAAAATCAATGTTAAACCCGAAACTGCACCACGAGATCATAAGTTAGTTATCAAATACAATATCAATGGGACAAAATACACAAGTGAAGATATTATGGTGTCGATGTTGGCAAAAATTGACTCAACACCAACACCAGTGCAACAAAATCTAAGTGATTTAATCAAAAACACTGATTTAGGAAATATCATTGATAATAATGATGACACTATTTTCTTAGCAGTAAATAAGGCAAATAGTGAAATTATTGATGATTTTTCACAAATTGAAATAACAAAAAAAGTTAATCACTCTGCAACTTTATCAGCGAAACCAGATAGTAAAAGTTACAAAGGTTCAGTTGATATTAAATACAATGTGGTTCCGGCAACAGTGGTTGATTTAAAAATTGAATTAAAACCAACTGTAAGCAGTGCGATAGTTAATAAAGACTATTTGGCACAACTTGACAGTAGTAAAATGACAAATAAAGTTGATACATTTTACTATGCGAATAGTGAAAGTGTTATCACAATGGTTAAACCAACAGATAGCAGTGTGATAACTGGGGTGGTGTATGGTTGTGATGATAAATGAAATAAAACATCACAATCAAGCAACATTGACCCAGCAAAGGGTATTAAACTTGATGGGTCACAACTTGGAGCGGTTCAGGGAAGATATTTAATTGACTTAAAAAACGAACTAGGACAAACAAATACTATTTATTTACAAATTCATAGTGAGAAAGATGAAAAAGCAAAAGCATATTGAAATACTGATAATGGTAAACAGTTTGAACAGTGAGCAGAAGATAACGGGTATAAAAATATCCGTGGTTATGGTGCTAGTCAGTTAAACAATTTGTTTGAATTATCGAAGACTTGAAAACAAAGTTTAAAACATTTAGACCTAAAATTGGATAACTTTGTTGTCGATAACATTAAAAATGTTACGCAAGATGAAATTGATAAATATAAAACAAAACTATTAACTAGTGTAAAAGAACAAGTTGAAAAGTATGTTCCCGGTGTTGTAGAAAAGACCGACTATGTTATCAGCGTTGATAATCTTGTTGCGGGTGATTGAACTACAAGCAAAGATGTCAAAGTTCAAGCGGTTGATGGTAGTACAAAACTGTTAAGTTTTACTGTTAAAACTATTCCAGTGCAACAAAAAGAAGAAGTAACAGCACTAGCATCAACACCAGTATCAAGTGATAAGGGTGGAAAATCAATTTGAAAAATACTGGGGATAGTTGCTGGTTCGCTGGCGGGTCTTGGTTTGGCGTATTGGTTGTTTAAAAGATTTGTCTTTAATAAATATTTTTTACCAAAAATAAAAAGACGCCGCCATCTTAAATTAGTTGAACAAGTTAGAAAAGAAGAAGCCGAAAAAGACGCTCAAAACAACAAGGGAGGTGAAGAATAATGTTTACTGGCGACAAAAACAAGCATACGAAGAACTAATCAAAGAAATCAAATAAAAGGAGAAATAAATAATGGATTTGAAAAAAATACAAAAATTAGGGATAGGTATTTTAACAATTGGAATTATATTAATGATTGTCGGGTTAATTTTAATTGGTTCATTTAAAGATGAATTGGGTATTAATGGTTTTGGTTATTTAAGATTTTTTGGTACAGGTATGATTTTAGGACAAACAGGAGTTGGACTATTAAAAACAGGAATCGTTTTTGCAATTATTTTGTCTCCTATTGTTGGCGCTGTTGGAATAATATTGCTCGGATATTCAATCTATAAAAAAAATAAATAATGAAAAAAATAGAGAATAAAGACACTATCAATCATAATTTAATGATTGTTGATGTTGATTTACAAAAATGTTTGAATTGTAGTTTTATTACTCAAAAAATCGATGATGAGTGATTTACAATCAACACAGGGGATAAAAACTGTGGTAAATAACAAAAATATAAAAAAACCACACCTATAAATTAGATGTGGTAAAATAATAGTAGTAAGTGATTTGGCTTCCTTACTCGTTAAAATTATATAAAGTGATAGTAATTTATCGTCAAATAAATTACTATCGTGGAAACACTAGAAGCAAACTAGCGTTTCCACAGACAATTTTATCATATTTCTTGGTGTTATTTTTTAAGTAACATTGTGAAATATGATATAAATTGTGTTGTGGGAATAGTGCGGTGGTGCTATTCTCTTTTTTATTAAAAGAGAATTCAGAAAGGAATATATATAAATGAAAAAATTATTAAGTATCTTAACCATAACAACCTTGACAGCGAGCGTTCCTGCTCCGTTGCTTGCCAACACACCCTTAACTCGCAATAAACGCGATGTTGGGTTAACTACCAAAGATGTCACAACTGGTTTTAATATAAAAATAAATGAACAATATATTAAAAAAAATCTAATTCAAATTAAACCAGAAGATAAAGTATTTTCACAAATAGACAATAAATATTATATTGTTATATGACGTGATAAACCCAAAGGCAACTGGAAAATTACTAAATTTAAAAATGATACAAACACATCAACAAACAATGGAAAAAGAATAATAGTTTCAGAAAATGGTGAGGATAAATTATTTATATTGATGGAAACAACAGAGCCAGTGGGTCAAGGTTTTAAAAAGTTTCCAAAAGACATCACAGTAGGTTATACAGAATCATATAATTATTTTACTTGAAAATTTAGTCAACCAGCATCAAATATTCCCTTTAAAGCAGTTTATCGTTGAGATGGAAATGGCGAACCTGAAACACCAAAAATTGATAATAATGGAAATATAACTAATTGAATTGTTGATAAAACACCATTTCAACAAGGAATTTTGTTTTCGCTTGTGGATGGTTCAAAAACGGCGACTTGGTCTAATAACGGTATGCGTTTGACAGTTGATGGTGAAACAAACATCAATATCAATAACCCAAATGTTACGGAAGTTTATTGAGATGGTTCTTTGCAACCGCAATCAAGTAAGCAATGGAAAATCAATGTTAAACCCGAAACCACAGCAAAAGACCATAAATTAGTTATCAAATATGATATCAATGGGACAAAATACACAAGTGAAGATATTATGGTGTCGATGTTGGCAAAAATTGACTCAACACCAACACCAGTGCAACAAAATCTAAGTGATTTAATCAAAAACACTGATTTAGGAAATATCATTGATAATAATGATGACACTATTTTCTTAGCAGTAAATAAGGCAAATAGTGAAATTATTGATGATTTTTCACAAATTGAAATAACAAAAAAAGTTAATCACTCTGCAACTTTATCAGCGAAACCAGATAGTAAAAGTTACAAAGGTTCAGTTGATATTAAATACAATGTGGTTCCGGCAACAGTGGTTGATTTAAAAATTGAATTAAAACCAACTGTAAGCAGTGCGATAGTTAATAAAGACTATTTGGCACAACTTGACAGTAGTAAAATGACAAATAAAGTTGATACATTTTACTATGCGAATAGTGAAAGTGTTATCACAATGGTTAAACCAACAGATAGCAGTGTGATAACTGGGGTGGTGTATGGTTGTGATGATAAATGAAATAAAACATCACAATCAAGCAACATTGACCCAGCAAAGGGTATTAAACTTGATGGGTCACAACTTGGAGCGGTTCAGGGAAGATATTTAATTGACTTAAAAAACGAACTAGGACAAACAAATACTATTTATTTACAAATTCATAGTGAGAAAGATGAAAAAGCAAAAGCATATTGAAATACTGATAATGGTAAACAGTTTGAACAGTGAGCACAAGACCAAGAACAAGGATACGAAAATATCCGTGGTTATGGTGCTAGTCAGTTAAACAATTTGTTTGAATTATCGAAGACTTGAAAACAAAGTTTAAAACATTTAGACCTAAAATTGGATAACTTTGTTGTTGATAACATTAAAAATGTTACGCAAGATGAAATTGATAAATATAAAACAAAACTATTAACTAGTGTAAAAGAACAAGTTGAAAAGTATGTTCCCGGTGTTGTAGAAAAGACCGACTATGTTATCAGCGTTGATAATCTTGTTGCGGGTGATTGAACTACAAGCAAAGATGTCAAAGTTCAAGCGGTTGATGGTAGTACAAAACTGTTAAGTTTTACTGTTAAAACTATTCCAGTGCAACAAAAAGAAGAAGTAACAGCACTAGCATCAACACCAGTATCAAGTGATAAGGGTGGAAAATCAATTTGAAAAATACTGGGGATAGTTGCTGGTTCGCTGGCGGGTCTTGGTTTGGCGTATTGGTTGTTTAAAAGATTTGTCTTTAATAAATATTTTTTACCAAAAATAAAAAGACGCCGCCATCTTAAATTAGTTGAACAAGTTAGAAAAGAAGAAGCCGAAAAAGACGCTCAAAACAACAAGGGAGGTGAAGAATAATGTTTACTGGCGACAGAAACAAGCATACGAAGAACTTATAAAGGAAATCAAATAACAAAAATATAAAAAAACCACACCTATAAATTAGATGTGGTAAAATAATAGTAGTAAGTGATTTGGCTTCCTTACTCGTTAAAATTATATAAAGTGATAGTAATTTATCGGAAAATAAATTACTATCGTGGAAACACTAGCGATCAACTAGCGTTTCCACAGACAATTTTATCATATTTCTTGGTGTTATTTTTTAAGTAACATTGTGAAATATGATATAAATTGTGTTGTGGGAATAGTGCGGTGGTGCTATTCTCTTTTTTATTAAAAGAGAATTCAGAAAGGAATATATATAAATGAAAAAATTATTAAGTATTTTAACAATTTCAACTTTGACAGCAAGCGTTCCCGCACCGTTGTTAGCGAACACAATACAAAATCGTGTCAAACGCGATATTGGTGGAAATACCAAAGATGTCACAACTGGGTTTGATATAAAAATTAAAAACGACTGAAATAAAATTTATGTAAATGATAAGCCATTTAATACTGTTGATAACAAATATTATGTTGCTATATGGGGACGGAATAAATGAAATATTAATAAGTTTAAATATAATGACTGATTAGTTAATATTTCAGAAAATTTAAAAGTTCAATTTAAGACCTTAAGATATTTTGAATCTGATGAATGATCAACAACAGAATATGAATGAGAGAAATTTCCACAATATTTTAAAGGTGTTTATCGTTGGGATGGCGTTGGAGAACCACAAACACCAAAAATTGATAATAATGGAAATATAACTAATTGAATTGTTGATAAAACACCATTTCAACAAGGAATTTTGTTTTCGCTTGTGGATGGTTCAAAAACGGCGACTTGGTCTAATAACGGTATGCGTTTGACAGTTGATGGTGAAACAAACATCAATATCAATAACCCAAATGTTACGGAAGTTTATTGAGATGGTTCTTTGCAACCGCAATCAAGTAAGCAATGGAAAATCAATGTTAAACCCGAAACCACAGCAAAAGACCATAAATTAGTTATCAAATATGATATCAATGGGACAAAATACACAAGTGAAGATATTATGGTGTCGATGTTGGCAAAAATTGACTCAACACCAACACCAGTGCAACAAAATCTAAGTGATTTAATCAAAAACACTGATTTAGGAAATATCATTGATAATAATGATGACACTATTTTCTTAGCAGTAAATAAGGCAAATAGTGAAATTATTGATGATTTTTCACAAATTGAAATAACAAAAAAAGTTAATCACTCTGCAACTTTATCAGCGAAACCAGATAGTAAAAGTTACAAAGGTTCAGTTGATATTAAATACAATGTGGTTCCGGCAACAGTGGTTGATTTAAAAATTGAATTAAAACCAACTGTAAGCAGTGCGATAGTTAATAAAGACTATTTGGCACAACTTGACAGTAGTAAAATGACAAATAAAGTTGATACATTTTACTATGCGAATAGTGAAAGTGTTATCACAATGGTTAAACCAACAGATAGCAGTGTGATAACTGGGGTGGTGTATGGTTGTGATGATAAATGAAATAAAACATCACAATCAAGCAACATTGACCCAGCAAAGGGTATTAAACTTGATGGGTCACAACTTGGAGCGGTTCAGGGAAGATATTTAATTGACTTAAAAAACGAACTAGGACAAACAAATACTATTTATTTACAAATTCATAGTGAGAAAGATGAAAAAGCAAAAGCATATTGAAATACTGATAATGGTAAACAGTTTGAACAGTGAGCACAAGACCAAGAACAAGGATACGAAAATATCCGTGGTTCTAGTGCTAGTCAATTGAATAATTTGTTTGAATTATCGAAGACTTGAAAACAAAGTTTAAAACATTTAGACCTAAAATTAGATAACTTTGTTGTTGATAACATTAAAAATGTTAGTCAAGATGAAATTGATAACTATAAAACAAAACTGCTTGCTAGTGTAAAAGCCCAAGTTGAAAAGTATGCTCCGAATGTTGTAGAAAAGACCGACTATGTTATCAGCGTTGATAATCTTGTTGCGGGTGATTGAACTACAAGCAAAGATGTCAAAGTTCAAGCGGTTGATGGTAGTACAAAACTGTTAAGTTTTACTGTTAAAACTATTCCAGTGCAACAAAAAGAAGAAGTAACAGCACTAGCATCAACACCAGTATCAAGTGATAAGGGTGGAAAATCAATTTGAAAAATACTGGGGATAGTTGCTGGTTCGCTGGCGGGTCTTGGTTTGGCGTATTGGTTGTTTAAAAGATTTGTCTTTAATAAATATTTTTTACCAAAAATAAAAAGACGCCGCCATCTTAAATTAGTTGAACAAGTTAGAAAAGAAGAAGCCGAAAAAGACGCTCAAAACAACAAGGGAGGTGAAGAATAATGATGACTTTGTTAGCGACAAGTGGGGTCGATGACTTACTTAACAAAATTTTAGGTATCGCAATGCCGGTGTTAATTGCCATCGCAGTTGTATCCGCAATTATTATGATTGGTGTTTATGCGATTGGGGGTAAATTTAACGCTGATAGTGGCAACCGCAAAGAAACAATTAAAAAAGTGATGTGGGTTTTAATTTGCTTGTTAATTGTTATTCTTGCGAGTGCGGTTGTCTTGGCGTTTAAAGATACTATCGCCCCAATCACAAGTTAGGTGGTGTAATTATGTTGTTACGAAAACGAAAACAAGATAATTTAACGGTTATAAAATCAAAAAAACCAATTTTAAAACAAGGGTTAGAGCGATTTGTAGCATATTATTTTAAAAAAATATTTACAATATTAGCAATTGCGATGATACCCTTGTTAATTATTGGTTGTATTGTGATTGCAATATTATCGGCGATATTGTGGTTTTTGCCAAATACTGAAACATCAAGTAACATTCAAACAGTTTTCTCTAATACTTTGAATGTTGAAACAGTAGAAACAACTGGCGGGTCAAACATAATGGGGAGCATTATTGGCTGAGCGATAAATAGTTTTTGTGCTATTTTGTATCTTATTTTTATCAAACCGATTGTTTGATTGCTAGGTGGAATGCAAGATGTCGTCTACTTTATTGGTGGGGGAGCTTTAAGCGAACAATTATTTAGTATGAATAATATTAGCACGATATATTGATTGCTGTTTGGTATTGCGATGGCAATGTTTATTGTCATTATTGGCACAAAAGCGATTGCGTGAATGTATAACAATCGCCGCCACGAAATGAAAGCAGCGATAACAAATGTTCTTATTATCATTATTGCTATTCCGCTAATACCGACATTGTTTATTATGGCAAATACAATTATGACAATGATTGTTAAATTGTTTTTGCAAAATGCTCCGATTGATACAAATAATATTGCTTTGGCGATTTTTAATAGTAGTTTTATGAATGGTGTTCATCATTTTAGTTATATTCCCGTTTCGTGGACATTTTCAGATAGTGGTAATTTTAGTTATATTATTTGTTTGGTCTCGGAGTGTTTTATGGTTTATATTATGTTTACTGTTTGTATGTTTTTGTTTTGGCGGGTAATTGAATTGTTTATCTTATTGTGTTATTCGCCCGTGGTGGTTGTAATGAGTGTCGCCGACCAAGGACAACAATTTCGTAATTGAAAAGATATGGTCTTGGGGCGATTTATAAGTTATGCCTTTATGTTTATAACTTATAACATATTTATTATGAGTATTGCGGTGTTAGGGCAAGTGGCAACATTTATGCCAAATTCTTTATCGCAACCAATCTTTATCTTACTTGGTATTTTTGCTTTTGGGTTTGCCGTTGCAAAATCACCACAAATTATAACGAGTTTAATTGGTGGTAATACAGCGATGAGCGATAGTATCGGTAATCTGATGTCCTTTGGAATGGCAACTAACCTTGCCAAAATTGGGGGAAAATTCGCGTGAAAATCGGGTAAATTTGCTGCTCGCAATACAATTGGTAAACCAATTGGTTTAACCCAAGGGATAAGTCACGCGATGAAAAGTGGTACACCATTTAAAGAAGCAACAGCAGGAACTTTATTCGGTGGTTTTAACCCTAATACGGGTGGTGTTGCGGGTGCATTTGCTGGTCAAGCAATTAAAACCAAAGATAAAGTTATGACAAATATCAGTGATTATCAAGCATTCAAAGAACAACGAAACCAGAAAAACAATAAAGATAGTGTTTTAGAGAAAGCAAGCACTAAAACAACAAAGAAAGATAAAGGAGACAAAAACAATGGAAAATAACACAAAAATAATCACTAAAAAAGCAAGTAAAGTACGATTTACTGTCTCAAATGTTTTGGGCGGAATTGGTTGACCAGAACTTTTTATTATTTTTGTTGGCGTTGTTTTGATAACTTTATCTTTGACTTTGCTTGCAAAATTATCGCTAATTGCGGGAATTATTAGTGCTATTGTATTTGCTGTTTTGAATATCTTTTTCATAACACCAAATAAAAACGGTGATAAACTATATTATGTTATTTTTATTGCCCTTGGTTTTTTATTTAAACCAAAAAAACACAACATAGAAAATGATAGCGAAATACAAATTATCAATAACCGTGTTGTTTTTGATAATAAACAAATTCTTATTTATAAAATAAATGCTGTTGATTTAACATTGTCAACGCAAGAAGAACGCAATACACCGATTTATGACTTTTCAAATTATTTGCGTGCCTTAAATTTTGATTTTGAAATCATCAAAATTGATAGTAAGTTGAATTTTGACAAAAATAAAAACTATCTTGCACAGACCTTAAAGCAAGATAGTTTAAAAAATTCACAAAAACATCAATTAAATAATTTTTTGTCGATGTCTGAATACTTGGAAAACCAAGATTTAAAGTTAGAACAAAATTATTATTTAATTGTTTTTACAAATAACAATGATAAAAAACTTGAATTATCCTTGTTATCATACAATCAACATCTTTCTTTGACTTTGCCAACAAGCAAAGAAATAAAGAAAATTGTTGATAAAAAGATTATACCAACAAATTCAACAAACTCATCAGTAGCAACATCAATTAAAGAAACTGCAAAATATTTGAAACTGGATAACAATAAATTTGTTAGTTATTTTACTGTTAATCAATTTCCGTTGACTGTTAATGATATGTGATTAAGTAATTTTAGCGAAATAGAAAATGTCAATATTTCTATTCGTGTTCGGCATTTAGACAATATGACAGCGTTTAAATTGCTTGACCGTGCCATCCGAAGAGCACAAGACCAAGAAACTAAAAAAGCAAGTGAAGATATTGAATATAACTTATATTTACAAAACTTTAATGAGTTATTACAACTTATTCAAGTTGGGGGTGAAACCTTGAAAATGGTTTCAATTGTTTTCACTTGCTTTGCTGATAGTAAAAACTGATTTAGACCAAGTTGTTTCAAATTTAAAAAATGAAATGATAAGAAATCGTTTTACTATTAATGATTTGACATTTCGCCAGTTTGCAACTTATCAATGTTTGTTATTTAACAATAATGATAAATTAAAAAACATTGAGCAAGAAATGGCGACCATTACTCTTGCGAGTGCTTGACCGTTTCCAACTAAACCGTTAAATGATCCACAAGGACTAATAATTGGGGAAAATGAACAACTACAACCAATCATATTTGACATCAAAACCAAGTCATCAATAAGAGCAAGTCATAACGCTTTTATTGTGGGTCAGATGGGGTTTGGAAAAACATTTAATGTTAAAAAACAATTAAATTGATTATATTGTAATAACACAAAAATCTATATTATTGACCCCCAACGCGAATATGGTGGTTTTGCCAATTATCACGGTGGGAAATTATTGAATTTGGTAATAACCCAAAGGCAAAAATTAACCCCTTAGAAATCTTTACTGATAATTTTCCGAACATATTTTGTTGTTAGAACAATGGTTTAAAAAATTTGTATAGTGATTTAACAAATATTGACCTTGCTAAATTGCAAGAATAATATTATTCAGTTGTATAAAAAACTTTAAAATTACTGCTGATACAAATTTAAGTAAATTAACTCGAAAAGATTATCCAATTTTAAATGATTTATATAAATTGGTATATCAAAAAGAACAAGATACTTTGTTAGAAAAAATGTTGTGAAAACTAACCAAAGGAGCAGATGGCACATTGTTTAATGTGTTAGTACCTTAGAAATTAAAAGCGACTTGATTGTTTTTGATATTTACAATATGGCAAAATCAAAAACAATTGCTAACGCACAAATGTATTTTTGTTAGCGTTGCTTGACCGTGTTATGAAAAAGAATAAGAAAAATAATTTAACCTTTCCACCGGAAGAACAAAGTTGAGTTTGTATTGCGGTGGATGAAGCACATTTATTAATTAACCAAGATAATC
>CP029201.1 GCA_005222125.1 Spiroplasma melliferum
TTGTTTAGTATTAATGATAAACGCTATATTTTGCAAGTTATCGCAACAAGTGAAGAAATCAAAGCAATTGGTACCCAAGAAGACATTAATAATTTAGGAAAGGAAATATAGTTTATGGAAACAAAACAAAACGAATGAATAACAGTTAACATTTTGGCACGCAGAAAACTAAAACGCGAAACCGAGAAAGCCGTTTTATTTTCTATTCCTAAACATAAAGGTTTGTCGGTGTGAATTAATAAAAAATGTATTCACGCTTTGCGTAACGGAAAAGTGTTTGCTGTTGGTGTTAAAAAGAATGATGAATATACAATATGAACATATGACCCTGATAGCAAGCAACATTTAAAAAGTGAGATATGACAAGGTCAACACTTAATCAATTTGTATCAAAATGAATTTAAAAAAATTGTTGCTTGACTTAACAAACAACAATCGCTAAATAAATAAAATCGTTTATAACGCATTGAGTTGATATCTTATTCGTTAAAATAACGTTCGATGCGCCACAGAGGACGATTTTTTTATAGAAAGGTAGGTGTTTAAAATGTGAAAAAAAATTAAAAATTGGCGCGATAAAAATATTAGCAATAAAATTTTTTATTGATTTATTTTTATTTTAGTAATACCGTTTATGCTTGTATGTTTGATAAATTGTGCTTCGGCAATTATTATTATGTTTTTAAAATACCATACACTAGATTTTAAAAACTTTTATATTGCTTATGCTGATAAATACAGTTGGTTAATTTCAATTGTTTTGTTTATTATTGCATTCTTATTTTTCTTGTGATTTTATGTAAGTCATAAAATAGATAATATGGATAGTCCTAAAACAAAACAACAAAAATCAAACAAAGCAAGTGATAAAGAATTTAAAACATTACAGTTAAAAATGCTTGCGCTTAATAATAGGTATGGTATTCCAAAAAATAATTTAACTCAACATACTTTATTGGTTGGTACAACTGGGAGTGGTAAAACAACAACATTAATGTTTTTAGTAAAACAATTAACTCAAATATTTAAACAGACCACAATAATAATTGATGGTAAGGGGGATATTGATTTAATTAATAAAGTTAAACAACTAGACCCTAGTGCCTTTGTTTGAGAAATTGGTGGCACAACGGAATATAATCCGTTTGCGACAAAAGATAGTGTTGTATTATCTGATAAGATAATGTCGTTGTTTGATTTTTCCGAACCGCATTATGAAGCATTGGTAAATGATTATGTGTTGATTTTAACCGAAACATTAATTAATAAAAATATTGATTTAACATTAGAAAATATTATTAAATATTTTGATATTTCAGAATTAAAACAATTAATTAGTAAAAAAAACAGCAATTATGAATATTTAGAAAAAATCAATGAAGATGATATATTAGGTATGCGTTCGCGCTTGAATGTTTATCGCCAACAGTTAAAAATAAGTATCGGTATTAATAACAACTTATTAGAATTGATTACTAAACATAAAACGATTTTGTTTAGTATTAATTCGTTGATGTATCCCAAATTGGCGGGTTCTGTCGGAAAAATCATTATCCAAGACTTAAAAGAATTAACCACCCTAAAATCAGTTAATCAAAAAATTAACATTGTATTAGATGAGTTTAATGTCTTTGCAAGTGAAACCATTGTCAACTTGATAAATAAGTCGCGTAGTTTTAATTATCAATGTTTTTTGTCTTTCCAAACAATCAACGACCTAAAAACAAACAATATGAATTTAACAGACACTATTTTCGGAAATGTTAGCACTATTGTTTGTCATAACATTAAAGACCCCAACACGGCGGAATATGTCGCTAGTGTCTTTGGTACCCAAGAAACCGAAAAACTAACTCGTCAACTTGACTTTAAAAACAACACCGCTGATATGGGTTCAGTGCGTGCGGTGGATGAGTTTATTGTTCACCCGAACGACCTTAAAACCCTTAAAATTGGTGAATGCTATTTTAAAACCACTCTTTCGAGTGGCAAGTTATTTATTAAAAAAATTGCGGTTGACCCTACTTGTTTAGATGGTTTAATTCAACACTTAAACAAATAAAAATTATGTTATAATTTGATAGACACTTATTACAAATTCCTTAATATCAAAGGTTCCAGTGTCATTTACTTTAACTTGTTTTTATAACATAAATAAATTTTACATTTTTAAAATGCAAATAGAAAACACCTTAGTAAAATAAGGTGTTTTTGTTTCTTAAAATTTATTGATAAATTTATTTATTTGTTGTACAATATAAATGTTAGCGTTAAAAACGCTAGGGCAATTTAAAAATGGAAACACAACAAATTTTGAACTAAACTGTGTTTCCACAGACAATTTTAACATATTTTATTTAACTTAAAATGTGTTGTATCAATTATTATAATGTTTGTGGAAATAGCGGTCTGTTATTTCCCTTTTTATTTGTTTTCGCAAAGGAGTGATAAAAAATATTTTATCCGCACATTTGTGATAGAATTAAAACAACTAAATAAAAGAAAAATGACTTTGGGGTCATTCTTCTATACACCTATTAAGGGTCTAGTCAACCGCTTAACTAGGGTTAATATATAATTTAACTGAACCGCACAGTTGTGGTGGTTCTTGGTTAAATTATAACATTTTTTAATTTTTGTGTATAGGTAGAATGATAAAAAAGTCATCTACCTATTTTTTTTATTTATGAAAATATTTTATTAGAAAGGAAATAAAAAATGAATCAATTTATCGGAATTGGTAGAACAACCAAAGATATAGAAATTAAACAAACAAGTACTGGGAAAGAATATGCCATATTTCAATTGGCAATAGCACGCCCATATTCAACACAAAAAGAAACTGATTTTATCCCTTGTCAGGTTTGAAATAAACAAGCCGTAGTTTTACAAAAATATTGTCAAAAAGGTTCTCAAATTGCAATTACGGGCATTTTGCAATCTTTTAAAAATAAAGAAGATAAAACACAGTGAATAGTCCAAGTATCTAATTATGAATTTTTACATACAAATAATGACTTAAAAAAAGATATTTTACTATCTGAAAAATCAAATGAAATTATTGCCGAAGAGCAAGCAAATTATAGTTCAGAAGATATTAAAGAATTATTCAATGGTGATGATGCCATTTTATGAGATTAAAATTTCATCTATAATATCAATATTTTTTAACCTAAAATTATCGTTGAAACCAACCAAAAGAATATGATTCTACATTTTGGAAAATATCAACGCTGATAAGGGGCTTAAATACGGTTAAAACCGCAGAAAGGAGCATATTATTATGCAACAATTACAAAAAGAAGAACAAGTCAATTACCACTTTGTTGAGATAAATGGGTTGAACTATAAAGTTATTAATCAACTTGATGAGAAAAAACATGTTTCTAATTTTTACTTACCGAAAAAATTAGTTCGCCAACACCCTACCCGCAAAGACAGTTATAAAGTCAAAATTTATGACAAATTTATTTGTGTACCAAAAATAATGTGTTTTATTGATAAAACTGGTAAATATTTTTTGGTTGGGATTGATATGTTTTTTACCTACTGAATTTATAACACGCGTGATAATAACAAATATCGCTTGGCCGGTTATCAAGCAATTAAAGACACTGCAATTAAAGAATTGCATTATTTAACTGTGTCTGCTAGAAGATACGAAAAAGAACAAGCAACAAACCCATTTTTAAGTGGGTTAACTTACCAACAAGCACGCGAACAAATTTGCGCTGAAAGCGACAAATTAAAAGCAGAATACCAAACTTATGTACAAAGTAAGTATTCTGCTAATAACATTAAAAAATCATCAAACAGAGAAAATAATTCTCTTATTGATAAGTTTAACACACACTATGAAAAAAACAAGGGTGATCCACCAAAATTATCCGAAGAAGAACTCGACCAATTATTAGTGGAATTAGACAACTTAGACTAACTCCCCTATCGAGTTCTTCACTCCCCTATCAAAAAAAGTATAAGAACTTGCGTAAAACCACAGATGTAGCAAGACAACGAATAAACAAAATTAAGATATGGTCATTATCATATCGTTTTTGCTATTTGGTAAATCACCTATTTTTATTTATCATTTTTCTTCCAATATATAACCAAAAATAAATACCATTACTATATCAAAACAACATAATTAATAAATTTTACATACTTTCTTAAATAAATTTAGCGGTAATTTTATTTAAAAAATACTAATATATAGTATAATTAAATAAATTAATATTAAACTTTTATTAGTTTATTTAATTTTTTATTATGCTGCGGAACTACAAGCATTTTGGCACGCCAAGCACCCCAAACCCCGCACTCCCAACGTTGTTGATAGCACGGGGTTTGGGCTTAATGCTTGTAGTTCCGCAGTGGTGGTTATTTATTGGTTGTATTAATTACAATTAATACAACCAATAAATAACCACCTAGTTCCTTTTTTCTTTTTGCCCGAGCCCTTAAAAGAAAAAAGCGAACACAAAAAAGAAAAAACCCCACCCTGTTAGTATGACAACGGTGGTTGGTAAGGAGTTGATATTATATGGGTGAACAAGAAAAAATATTGCTGTTGATAAATAGTTGGGGATATTAAACACCGAACAAATTAGTTTACTTTTAAATAAAAAAGAAAATGGTACATATAAATTTATTATGAAATTAGTTAGTAATAAGTTTTTAAATGTTGATACATTGCCGAAGAAAAAATTATTATACTTTAACTAGTAAAGCACCAAAGTCATTTAGGACGTGAGCATAAAAAAAAACATTAAAGTTAATTACTATGAACTTGCCCACCAAGATATGCTTATCAAATGACTTTGTAGTCAAACCGATATCGAGCACAACCAACTGATACTGTTCGTAATTTGTTGAGTAAAGAAGGTTTAATATGACAGAAAGTTTAAAAATTTTAGATTTATTAAATAAATGAGGATATTTAACAGCCGAGCAAATTGCATTGCTGTTAAATAAACCGATTGAAAGTGCAAAAACTAATTTAAAAACATTACAGAAAAAAACAACTTTACAAAATAGATAAAAACCACTCGCAAAAAACATTTATTTCCTTTCGCATAAGGGTAATACTTTTGTTGGGCGAGTTCATAAAAAAAACATTAAAGTTAATTACTATGAACTTGCCCACCAAGATATGCTTATCAAATGACTTTGTAGTCAAACCGATATCGAGCACTACCAAACTGAGCGGGAGTTGAAAATGGAAAATGGTAATCTCAATGCTTACCCTGATTTAATCATCACTAAAAACGATGATAGCGAAATTTATGTTGAATTTGAGCGCACCCAAAAATCGCCCAGTCGCTTTAAGAAAAAGTTAGACGGACATACTAAATGATTACGTAATGGCGGGCAAATATATTGAATTACCCCAACGCAAACACTTGCTAACTGAATACAGCGGCAAATTGACAAAGATGACTTTAAAATAGAACTGCAACAAGTTATTATTTGATCCACACAATAACTATGCGCGACAAGAACCAAACACCTACGAAATATGAAACAATTAATAAAGTATTTGTTTTTGTCACAAAATATGATAATATTAATTTGGAACAAATAAAAAAGTGAGAGTTAACCACTCCACTATCTATCTAATTATCCTATTCGGATAATTTTTTAATTATGTAAATAATTTGTAATAGTAGCGTGATTATTTTAAGAATGTCACAAATGATTTGTAACAATTAGAATTTACATATTAATAAAAAAGGGAGTGATATTTAATGTTTGACTTAAATTGAAGTGCTGTCATTTCTTTAAAATATGAAGATGATGAATTTTATTTATTGTGGCAATATTATCGAAATGGTAAAAATAAAATTACGGAAAAACAAAAAGATTATATTAAAAATTTGTTTTATCAGTATTATATTCCGAATACGGAACGCCAATTTGAATACTTGGAAAATAAACTAAATGAATTAAATACTCGCAGTGCTAGTGCAATTATTAACGGTTTACTACAAAAAGATAAACGATTAATTGCTCTGCTTGTAAAATATTTAGAGCAATTTAAACCGAATAATTTAACCTAGTCCCCTATTATAAAACCCTTATTTTATAAGGGTTTTTTGTTGTTTGTTTTCCTATCGTCGTCTGTGGCGCATCGAACGTTATTTTTGCGGGTAAATGGTAATAAAAATATAAATATTTAAGTAATTTATTAATATTTATATTTTTTGTGTATTATTATGTATTAATGTGTATAATATTTATGTATTAGTACTTATTAATACACACTAGTAAGTATTATAATTAAAAATGAAAGGAGAATAAAAATGAAAAAAATAACATTTGCTAACAGTAAGGGTGGAGTTGGCAAAACCACATTAACAATTAATGTTGCTCAATTATTATCCCAAATTGGAAAAAAAGTTTTATTATTTGACTTTGACCCGCAATCTAATTTAACAAATACTTTGTTAGAAAATCCGATTGATACAAATAATATAACTAAATGAATTTTGGGAGCAGATAAAGATGACTTAATTTCAACAATTTTAGAAACTAGAATATCAAATATTTTTTTAGTACCATCATATTCCAAAATGGTTTTAGAAACAAATAATATAGTTTTAAATCAACCTAATTCGGAATTTAAATTTAAAATGAATTTAGAAGAAATTGAAAAAATATTAATTAATAAATTTGATTATATATTTTTTGATACATATCCATCTATGAATACAATTTTATTAAATGTTTTATTAGCATCAGATGAAATTATTGTTCCAATTGAACCACATTCATATAGTTTTGAAGGTATTACAACTATGTTTAAACCTTATTTAGAAACAATAAATAATTCTAAAAAAATGGGAATGAATATAAAAAATAATATTAATTATTATGTTTTAAATAAAATTCAAAAAAACAAACTACATCAAAGTGTTTTTGAACTTATTTCCCAAAATGAAATTGGTAAAAAATTGTTAGATACACATATCCCCTTATCTGCTACTAAGCAAAAAGAAACAATGTTGCTTAAATTCGCCGCCATAACCAATAACAACCCAATTTATAAGTTAGTTATGGAATTAACTAATAAAGGAGTGATTTAATTATGAATAATAAATTACTTGCTTCACTGAAAAATAAAATTGATAGTAGTGCTAGTCAAATACCAAAAGAAGAAAGTTTTAATGAAATAAAAAAAGAAATAATTTATTCTGAAATTAAAGATGAAACAAAAATTGTCAGAAAAAATATTTCAATAACTTTAAAACAACAAAAAATGATAAATGAAATGTCAAAAAATAATTATGAAATTAATTTATCATCTATTGCTCGACGAGAAATTGAAAAAATATATAATGAATTTAAATTGAAAAAATAAACAAGTCTTAAAAAAAGAAGAAACAAAAAATAAAAAAAAAAGCGAAAGAAGATAAAATAACAATGAAAAAAGCAGATAATAAAGACACTATCAATCATAATTTAATGATTGTTGATGTTGATTTACAAAAATGTTTGAATTGTAGTTTTATTACTCAAAAAATCGATGATGAGTGATTTACAATCAACACAGGGGATAAAAACTGTGGTAAATAACAAAAATATAAAAAAACCACACCTATAAATTAGATGTGGTAAAATAATAGTAGTAAGTGATTTGGCTTCCTTACTCGTTAAAATTATATAAAGTGATAGTAATTTATTGTTCAGATAAATTACTATCGTGGAAACACTAGAAGCAAACTAGCGTTTCCACAGACAATTTTATCATATTTCTTGGTGTTATTTTTTAAGTAACATTGTGAAATATGATATAAATTGTGTTGTGGGAATAGTGCGGTGGTGCTATTCTCTTTTTTATTAAAAGAGAATTCAGAAAGGAATATATATAAATGAAAAAATTATTAAGTATCTTAACCATAACAACCTTGACAGCGAGCGTTCCTGCTCCGTTGCTTGCCAACACACCCTTAACTCGCAATAAACGCGATGTTGGGACAACTGCCAAAGATGTCACAAATAATTACTGAACTTTTATTGCTAGTATAAGTAAAGAAGATGCTACAAAAAACAAAGATAAATATTATTTTGTTATTTATAAAAATAAAGGTGAAAGTAATTGACAAATATATAAGATGCAAATGGGAAAACCAAACGACAGACCTATTTTTGGTGAAACCGTTGAAAGTCATAAAGCATTTTATCGTTGGGATGGTGTTGGCGAACCTAATTTACCAGAAATAAATTCATTAACTGGTGAAATTATAAATTGAAAAGGTTTTGATATAAAAATAAAAGAAAAATATGGAAAAGAAAATATTGTTGTGTGAAATGGAATAAATGCAAGGGGAGATAATAATTTTTATTTTATTATTTGACGTGGTAGAAAAAGTGATAAATGAGAAATCGTAAAATATAAAAACATAGGTCTAAATACTTCAAATACAATAATTGCAACATCTAAAACTGGTGCTGAATTAGATAGAGTAAGTCATAATTTTAGTTTTAGTAATGGTAGTGAATGAGCAGATGCCAAAAATGATGATGGTACATATTTTAAATCAGTTTATCGTTGGGATGGAGTTGGTGAACCTAATTTACCAGAAATAAATCCTAACACTGGAAATATAACAAACTGAAAACAACCAACGAAAAATGATTTTCAACAAGGAATTTTGTTTTCGCTTGTGGATGGTTCAAAAACGGCGACTTGGTCTAATAACGGTATGCGTTTGACAGTTGATGGTGAAACAAACATCAATATCAATAACCCAAATGTTACGGAAGTTTATTGAGATGGTTCTTTGCAACCGCAATTAAGTAAACAATGGAAAATCAATGTTAAACCCGAAACTGCACCACGAGATCATAAGTTAGTTATCAAATACAATATCAATGGGACAAAATACACAAGTGAAGATATTATGGTGTCGATGTTGGCAAAAATTGACTCAACACCAACACCAGTGCAACAAAATCTAAGTGATTTAATCAAAAACACTGATTTAGGAAATATCATTGATAATAATGATGACACTATTTTCTTAGCAGTAAATAAGGCAAATAGTGAAATTATTGATGATTTTTCACAAATTGAAATAACAAAAAAAGTTAATCACTCTGCAACTTTATCAGCGAAACCAGATAGTAAAAGTTACAAAGGTTCAGTTGATATTAAATACAATGTGGTTCCGGCAACAGTGGTTGATTTAAAAATTGAATTAAAACCAACTGTAAGCAGTGCGATAGTTAATAAAGACTATTTGGCACAACTTGACAGTAGTAAAATGACAAATAAAGTTGATACATTTTACTATGCGAATAGTGAAAGTGTTATCACAATGGTTAAACCAACAGATAGCAGTGTGATAACTGGGGTGGTGTATGGTTGTGATGATAAATGAAATAAAACATCACAATCAAGCAACATTGACCCAGCAAAGGGTATTAAACTTGATGGGTCACAACTTGGAGCGGTTCAGGGAAGATATTTAATTGACTTAAAAAACGAACTAGGACAAACAAATACTATTTATTTACAAATTCATAGTGAGAAAGATGAAAAAGCAAAAGCATATTGAAATACTGATAATGGTAAACAGTTTGAACAGTGAGCACAAGACCAAGAACAAGGATACGAAAATATCCGTGGTTCTAGTGCTAGTCAATTGAATAATTTGTTTGAATTATCGAAGACTTGAAAACAAAGTTTAAAACATTTAGACCTAAAATTAGATAACTTTGTTGTTGATAACATTAAAAATGTTAGTCAAGATGAAATTGATAACTATAAAACAAAACTGCTTGCTAGTGTAAAAGCCCAAGTTGAAAAGTATGTTCCCGGTGTTGTAGAAAAGACCGACTATGTTATCAGCGTTGATAATCTTGTTGCGGGTGATTGAACTACAAGCAAAGATGTCAAAGTTCAAGCGGTTGATGGTAGTACAAAACTGTTAAGTTTTACTGTTAAAACTATTCCAGTGCAACAAAAAGAAGAAGTAACAGCACTAGCATCAACACCAGTATCAAGTGATAAGGGTGGAAAATCAATTTGAAAAATACTGGGGATAGTTGCTGGTTCGCTGGCGGGTCTTGGTTTGGCGTATTGGTTGTTTAAAAGATTTGTCTTTAATAAATATTTTTTACCAAAAATAAAAAGACGCCGCCATCTTAAATTAGTTGAACAAGTTAGAAAAGAAGAAGCCGAAAAAGACGCTCAAAACAACAAGGGAGGTGAAGAATAATGATGACTTTGTTAGCGACAAGTGGGGTCGATGACTTACTTAACAAAATTTTAGGTATCGCAATGCCGGTGTTAATTGCCATCGCAGTTGTATCCGCAATTATTATGATTGGTGTTTATGCGATTGGGGGTAAATTTAACGCTGATAGTGGCAACCGCAAAGAAACAATTAAAAAAGTGATGTGGGTTTTAATTTGCTTGTTAATTGTTATTCTTGCGAGTGCGGTTGTCTTGGCGTTTAAAGATACTATCGCCCCAATCACAAGTTAGGTGGTGTAATTATGTTGTTACGAAAACGAAAACAAGATAATTTAACGGTTATAAAATCAAAAAAACCAATTTTAAAACAAGGGTTAGAGCGATTTGTAGCATATTATTTTAAAAAAATATTTACAATATTAGCAATTGCGATGATACCCTTGTTAATTATTGGTTGTATTGTGATTGCAATATTATCGGCGATATTGTGGTTTTTGCCAAATACTGAAACATCAAGTAACATTCAAACAGTTTTCTCTAATACTTTGAATGTTGAAACAGTAGAAACAACTGGCGGGTCAAACATAATGGGGAGCATTATTGGCTGAGCGATAAATAGTTTTTGTGCTATTTTGTATCTTATTTTTATCAAACCGATTGTTTGATTGCTAGGTGGAATGCAAGATGTCGTCTACTTTATTGGTGGGGGAGCTTTAAGCGAACAATTATTTAGTATGAATAATATTAGCACGATATATTGATTGCTGTTTGGTATTGCGATGGCAATGTTTATTGTCATTATTGGCACAAAAGCGATTGCGTGAATGTATAACAATCGCCGCCACGAAATGAAAGCAGCGATAACAAATGTTCTTATTATCATTATTGCTATTCCGCTAATACCGACATTGTTTATTATGGCAAATACAATTATGACAATGATTGTTAAATTGTTTTTGCAAAATGCTCCGATTGATACAAATAATATTGCTTTGGCGATTTTTAATAGTAGTTTTATGAATGGTGTTCATCATTTTAGTTATATTCCCGTTTCGTGGACATTTTCAGATAGTGGTAATTTTAGTTATATTATTTGTTTGGTCTCGGAGTGTTTTATGGTTTATATTATGTTTACTGTTTGTATGTTTTTGTTTTGGCGGGTAATTGAATTGTTTATCTTATTGTGTTATTCGCCCGTGGTGGTTGTAATGAGTGTCGCCGACCAAGGACAACAATTTCGTAATTGAAAAGATATGGTCTTTGGGCGATTTATAAGTTATGCCTTTATGTTTATAACTTATAACATATTTATTATGAGTATTGCGGTGTTAGGGCAAGTGGCAACATTTATGCCAAATTCTTTATCGCAACCAATCTTTATCTTACTTGGTATTTTTGCTTTTGGGTTTGCCGTTGCAAAATCACCACAAATTATAACGAGTTTAATTGGTGGTAATACAGCGATGAGCGATAGTATCGGTAATCTGATGTCCTTTGGAATGGCAACTAACCTTGCCAAAATTGGGGGAAAATTCGCGTGAAAATCGGGTAAATTTGCTGCTCGCAATACAATTGGTAAACCAATTGGTTTAACCCAAGGGATAAGTCACGCGATGAAAAGTGGTACACCATTTAAAGAAGCAACAGCAGGAACTTTATTCGGTGGTTTTAACCCTAATACGGGTGGTGTTGCGGGTGCATTTGCTGGTCAAGCAATTAAAACCAAAGATAAAGTTATGACAAATATCAGTGATTATCAAGCATTCAATGAACAACGAAACCAGAAAAACAATAAAGATAGTGTTTTAGAGAAAGCAAGCACTAAAACAACAAAGAAAGATAAAGGAGACAAAAACAATGGAAAATAACACAAAAATAATCACTAAAAAAGCAAGTAAAGTACGATTTACTGTCTCAAATGTTTTGGGCGGAATTGGTTGACCAGAACTTTTTATTATTTTTGTTGGCGTTGTTTTGATAACTTTATCTTTGACTTTGCTTGCAAAATTATCGCTAATTGCGGGAATTATTAGTGCTATTGTATTTGCTGTTTTGAATATCTTTTTCATAACACCAAATAAAAACGGTGATAAACTATATTATGTTATTTTTATTGCCCTTGGTTTTTTATTTAAACCAAAAAAACACAACATAGAAAATGATAGCGAAATACAAATTATCAATAACCGTGTTGTTTTTGATAATAAACAAATTCTTATTTATAAAATAAATGCTGTTGATTTAACATTGTCAACGCAAGAAGAACGCAATACACCGATTTATGACTTTTCAAATTATTTGCGTGCCTTAAATTTTGATTTTGAAATCATCAAAATTGATAGTAAGTTGAATTTTGACAAAAATAAAAACTATCTTGCACAGACCTTAAAGCAAGATAGTTTAAAAAATTCACAAAAACATCAATTAAATAATTTTTTGTCGATGTCTGAATACTTGGAAAACCAAGATTTAAAGTTAGAACAAAATTATTATTTAATTGTTTTTACAAATAACAATGATAAAAAACTTGAATTATCCTTGTTATCATACAATCAACATCTTTCTTTGACTTTGCCAACAAGCAAAGAAATAAAGAAAATTGTTGATAAAAAGATTATACCAACAAATTCAACAAACTCATCAGTAGCAACATCAATTAAAGAAACTGCAAAATATTTGAAACTGGATAACAATAAATTTGTTAGTTATTTTACTGTTAATCAATTTCCGTTGACTGTTAATGATATGTGATTAAGTAATTTTAGCGAAATAGAAAATGTCAATATTTCTATTCGTGTTCGGCATTTAGACAATATGACAGCGTTTAAATTGCTTGACCGTGCCATCCGAAGAGCACAAGACCAAGAAACTAAAAAAGCAAGTGAAGATATTGAATATAACTTATATTTACAAAACTTTAATGAGTTATTACAACTTATTCAAGTTGGGGGTGAAACCTTGAAAATGGTTTCAATTGTTTTCACTTGCTTTGCTGATAGTAAAACTGATTTAGACCAAGTTGTTTCAAATTTAAAAAATGAAATGATAAGAAATCGTTTTACTATTAATGATTTGACATTTCGCCAGTTTGCAACTTATCAATGTTTGTTATTTAACAATAATGATAAATTAAAAAACATTGAGCAAGAAATGGCGACCATTACTCTTGCGAGTGCTTGACCGTTTCCAACTAAACCGTTAAATGATCCACAAGGACTAATAATTGGGGAAAATGAACAACTACAACCAATCATATTTGACATCAAAACCAAGTCATCAATAAGAGCAAGTCATAACGCTTTTATTGTGGGTCAGATGGGGTTTGGAAAAACATTTAATGTTAAAAAACAATTAAATTGATTATATTGTAATAACACAAAAATCTATATTATTGACCCCCAACGCGAATATGGTGGTTTTGCCAATTATCACGGTGGGGAAATTATTGAATTTGGTAATAACCCAAAGGCAAAAATTAACCCCTTAGAAATCTTTACTGATAATTTTTCCGAACATATTTTGTTGTTAGAACAATGGTTTAAAAATTTGTATAGTGATTTAACAAATATTGACCTTGCTAAATTGCAAGAATATATTATTCAGTTGTATAAAAACTTTAAAATTACTGCTGATACAAATTTAAGTAAATTAACTCGAAAAGATTATCCAATTTTAAATGATTTATATAAATTGGTATATCAAAAAGAACAAGATACTTTGTTAGAAAAAATGTTGTGAAAACTAACCAAAGGAGCAGATGGCACATTGTTTAATGGTGTTAGTACCTTAGAAATTAAAAGCGACTTGATTGTTTTTGATATTTACAATATGGCAAAATCAAAAACAATTGCTAACGCACAAATGTATTTGTTGTTAGCGTTGCTTGACCGTGTTATGAAAAAGAATAAGAAAAATAATTTAACCTTGCCACCGGAAGAACAAAGTTGAGTTTGTATTGCGGTGGATGAAGCACATTTATTAATTAACCAAGATAATCTGCTTGCCCTTAATTATTTATTTACTTTATCGAAAACTTGTCGTAAATTTAACGGAATTTTATATATTTTAACGCAAAGCATTGGCGACTTTACCCAGCACGGAGAAAATGTTAAACGCCAAGCGCAGGGAATAATTGAACAGTGTACTTATCAATTTATTCATCACTTGAATTCAATTGGTTTGCAAAATTATACTGAATTATTGACTGATAACAATATGATAAATGCCTATGAGAAAAATGTTATTTTAACTCCTAAAAAGGGACTGTGTTTGTTTAGTATTAATGATAAACGCTATATTTTGCAAGTTATCGCAACAAGTGAAGAAATCAAAGCAATTGGTACCCAAGAAGACATTAATAATTTAGGAAAGGAAATATAGTTTATGGAAACAAAACAAAACGAATGAATAACAGTTAACATTTTGGCACGCAGAAAACTAAAACGCGAAACCGAGAAAGCCGTTTTATTTTCTATTCCTAAACATAAAGGTTTGTCGGTGTGAATTAATAAAAAATGTATTCACGCTTTGCGTAACGGAAAAGTGTTTGCTGTTGGTGTTAAAAAGAATGATGAATATACAATATGAACATATGACCCTGATAGCAAGCAACATTTAAAAAGTGAGATATGACAAGGTCAACACTTAATCAATTTGTATCAAAATGAATTTAAAAAAATTGTTGCTTGACTTAACAAACAACAATCGCTAAATAAATAAAATCGTTTATAACGCATTGAGTTGATATCTTATTCGTTAAAATAACGTTCGATGCGCCACAGAGGACGATTTTTTTATAGAAAGGTAGGTGTTTAAAATGTGAAAAAAAATTAAAAATTGGCGCGATAAAAATATTAGCAATAAAATTTTTTATTGATTTATTTTTATTTTAGTAATACCGTTTATGCTTGTATGTTTGATAAATTGTGCTTCGGCAATTATTATTATGTTTTTAAAATACCATACACTAGATTTTAAAAACTTTTATATTGCTTATGCTGATAAATACAGTTGGTTAATTTCAATTGTTTTGTTTATTATTGCATTCTTATTTTTCTTGTGATTTTATGTAAGTCATAAAATAGATAATATGGATAGTCCTAAAACAAAACAACAAAAATCAAACAAAGCAAGTGATAAAGAATTTAAAACATTACAGTTAAAAATGCTTGCGCTTAATAATAGGTATGGTATTCCAAAAAATAATTTAACTCAACATACTTTATTGGTTGGTACAACTGGGAGTGGTAAAACAACAACATTAATGTTTTTAGTAAAACAATTAACTCAAATATTTAAACAGACCACAATAATAATTGATGGTAAGGGGGATATTGATTTAATTAATAAAGTTAAACAACTAGACCCTAGTGCCTTTGTTTGAGAAATTGGTGGCACAACGGAATATAATCCGTTTGCGACAAAAGATAGTGTTGTATTATCTGATAAGATAATGTCGTTGTTTGATTTTTCCGAACCGCATTATGAAGCATTGGTAAATGATTATGTGTTGATTTTAACCGAAACATTAATTAATAAAAATATTGATTTAACATTAGAAAATATTATTAAATATTTTGATATTTCAGAATTAAAACAATTAATTAGTAAAAAAAACAGCAATTATGAATATTTAGAAAAAATCAATGAAGATGATATATTAGGTATGCGTTCGCGCTTGAATGTTTATCGCCAACAGTTAAAAATAAGTATCGGTATTAATAACAACTTATTAGAATTGATTACTAAACATAAAACGATTTTGTTTAGTATTAATTCGTTGATGTATCCCAAATTGGCGGGTTCTGTCGGAAAAATCATTATCCAAGACTTAAAAGAATTAACCACCCTAAAATCAGTTAATCAAAAAATTAACATTGTATTAGATGAGTTTAATGTCTTTGCAAGTGAAACCATTGTCAACTTGATAAATAAGTCGCGTAGTTTTAATTATCAATGTTTTTTGTCTTTCCAAACAATCAACGACCTAAAAACAAACAATATGAATTTAACAGACACTATTTTCGGAAATGTTAGCACTATTGTTTGTCATAACATTAAAGACCCGAACACGGCGGAATATGTCGCTAGTGTCTTTGGTACCCAAGAAACCGAAAAACTAACTCGTCAACTTGACTTTAAAAACAACACCGCTGATATGGGTTCAGTGCGTGCGGTGGATGAGTTTATTGTTCACCCGAACGACCTTAAAACCCTTAAAATTGGTGAATGCTATTTTAAAACCACTCTTTCGAGTGGCAAGTTATTTATTAAAAAAATTGCGGTTGACCCTACTTGTTTAGATGGTTTAATTCAACACTTAAACAAATAAAAATTATGTTATAATTTGATAGACACTTATTACAAATTCCTTAATATCAAAGGTTCCAGTGTCATTTACTTTAACTTGTTTTTATAACATAAATAAATTTTACATTTTTAAAATGCAAATAGAAAACACCTTAGTAAAATAAGGTGTTTTTGTTTCTTAAAATTTATTGATAAATTTATTTATTTGTTGTACAATATAAATGTTAGCGTTAAAAACGCTAGGGCAATTTAAAAATGGAAACACAACAAATTTTGAACTAAACTGTGTTTCCACAGACAATTTTAACATATTTTATTTAACTTAAAATGTGTTGTATCAATTATTATAATGTTTGTGGAAATAGCGGTCTGTTATTTCCCTTTTTATTTGTTTTCGCAAAGGAGTGATAAAAAATATTTTATCCGCACATTTGTGATAGAATTAAAACAACTAAATAAAAGAAAAATGACTTTGGGGTCATTCTTCTATACACCTATTAAGGGTCTAGTCAACCGCTTAACTAGGGTTAATATATAATTTAACTGAACCGCACAGTTGTGGTGGTTCTTGGTTAAATTATAACATTTTTTAATTTTTGTGTATAGGTAGAATGATAAAAAAGTCATCTACCTATTTTTTTTATTTATGAAAATATTTTATTAGAAAGGAAATAAAAAATGAATCAATTTATCGGAATTGGTAGAACAACCAAAGATATAGAAATTAAACAAACAAGTACTGGGAAAGAATATGCCATATTTCAATTGGCAATAGCACGCCCATATTCAACACAAAAAGAAACTGATTTTATCCCTTGTCAGGTTTGAAATAAACAAGCCGTAGTTTTACAAAAATATTGTCAAAAAGGTTCTCAAATTGCAATTACGGGCATTTTGCAATCTTTTAAAAATAAAGAAGATAAAACACAGTGAATAGTCCAAGTATCTAATTATGAATTTTTACATACAAATAATGACTTAAAAAAAGATATTTTACTATCTGAAAAATCAAATGAAATTATTGCCGAAGAGCAAGCAAATTATAGTTCAGAAGATATTAAAGAATTATTCAATGGTGATGATGCCATTTTATGAGATTAAAATTTCATCTATAATATCAATATTTTTTAACCTAAAATTATCGTTGAAACCAACCAAAAGAATATGATTCTACATTTTGGAAAATATCAACGCTGATAAGGGGCTTAAATACGGTTAAAACCGCAGAAAGGAGCATATTATTATGCAACAATTACAAAAAGAAGAACAAGTCAATTACCACTTTGTTGAGATAAATGGGTTGAACTATAAAGTTATTAATCAACTTGATGAGAAAAAACATGTTTCTAATTTTTACTTACCGAAAAAATTAGTTCGCCAACACCCTACCCGCAAAGACAGTTATAAAGTCAAAATTTATGACAAATTTATTTGTGTACCAAAAATAATGTGTTTTATTGATAAAACTGGTAAATATTTTTTGGTTGGGATTGATATGTTTTTTACCTACTGAATTTATAACACGCGTGATAATAACAAATATCGCTTGGCCGGTTATCAAGCAATTAAAGACACTGCAATTAAAGAATTGCATTATTTAACTGTGTCTGCTAGAAGATACGAAAAAGAACAAGCAACAAACCCATTTTTAAGTGGGTTAACTTACCAACAAGCACGCGAACAAATTTGCGCTGAAAGCGACAAATTAAAAGCAGAATACCAAACTTATGTACAAAGTAAGTATTCTGCTAATAACATTAAAAAATCATCAAACAGAGAAAATAATTCTCTTATTGATAAGTTTAACACACACTATGAAAAAAACAAGGGTGATCCACCAAAATTATCCGAAGAAGAACTCGACCAATTATTAGTGGAATTAGACAACTTAGACTAACTCCCCTATCGAGTTCTTCACTCCCCTATCAAAAAAAGTATAAGAACTTGCGTAAAACCACAGATGTAGCAAGACAACGAATAAACAAAATTAAGATATGGTCATTATCATATCGTTTTTGCTATTTGGTAAATCACCTATTTTTATTATCATTTTTCTTCCAATATATAACCAAAATAAATACCATTACTATATCAAAACAACATAATTAATAAATTTTACATACTTTCTTAAATAAATTTAGCGGTAATTTTATTTAAAAAATACTAATATATAGTATAATTAAATAAATTAATATTAAACTTTTATTAGTTTATTTAATTTTTTATTATGCTGCGGAACTACAAGCATTTTGGCACGCCAAGCACCCCAAACCCCGCACTCCCAACGTTGTTGATAGCACGGGGTTTGGGCTTAATGCTTGTAGTTCCGCAGTGGTGGTTATTTATTGGTTGTATTAATTACAATTAATACAACCAATAAATAACCACCTAGTTCCTTTTTTCTTTTTGCCCGAGCCCTTAAAAGAAAAAAGCGAACACAAAAAAGAAAAAACCCCACCCTGTTAGTATGACAACGGTGGTTGGTAAGGAGTTGATATTATATGGGTGAACAAGAAAAAATATTGCTGTTGATAAATAGTTGGGGATATTTAAACACCGAACAAATTAGTTTACTTTTAAATAAAAAAGAAAATGGTACATATAAATTTATTATGAAATTAGTTAGTAATAAGTTTTTAAATGTTGATACATTGCCGAAGAAAAATTATTATACTTTAACTAGTAAAGCACAAAGTCATTTAGGACGTGAGCATAAAAAAAACATTAAAGTTAATTACTATGAACTTGCCCACCAAGATATGCTTATCAAATGACTTTGTAGTCAAACCGATATCGAGCACAACCAACTGATACTGTTCGTAATTTGTTGAGTAAAGAAGGTTTAATATGACAGAAAGTTTAAAAATTTTAGATTTATTAAATAAATGAGGATATTTAACAGCCGAGCAAATTGCATTGCTGTTAAATAAACCGATTGAAAGTGCAAAAACTAATTTAAAAACATTACAGAAAAAACAACTTTACAAAATAGATAAAACCACTCGCAAAAACATTTATTTCCTTTCGCATAAGGGTAATACTTTTGTTGGGCGAGTTCATAAAAAAAACATTAAAGTTAATTACTATGAACTTGCCCACCAAGATATGCTTATCAAATGACTTTGTAGTCAAACCGATATCGAGCACTACCAAACTGAGCGGGAGTTGAAAATGGAAAATGGTAATCTCAATGCTTACCCTGATTTAATCATCACTAAAAACGATGATAGCGAAATTTATGTTGAATTTGAGCGCACCCAAAAATCGCCCAGTCGCTTTAAGAAAAAGTTAGACGGACATACTAAATGATTACGTAATGGCGGGCAAATATATTGAATTACCCCAACGCAAACACTTGCTAACTGAATACAGCGGCAAATTGACAAAGATGACTTTAAAATAGAACTGCAACAAGTTATTATTTGATCCACACAATAACTATGCGCGACAAGAACCAAACACCTACGAAATATGAAACAATTAATAAAGTATTTGTTTTTGTCACAAAATATGATAATATTAATTTGGAACAAATAAAAAAGTGAGAGTTAACCACTCCACTATCTATCTAATTATCCTATTCGGATAATTTTTTAATTATGTAAATAATTTGTAATAGTAGCGTGATTATTTTAAGAATGTCACAAATGATTTGTAACAATTAGAATTTACATATTAATAAAAAAGGGAGTGATATTTAATGTTTGACTTAAATTGAAGTGCTGTCATTTCTTTAAAATATGAAGATGATGAATTTTATTTATTGTGGCAATATTATCGAAATGGTAAAAATAAAATTACGGAAAAACAAAAAGATTATATTAAAAATTTGTTTTATCAGTATTATATTCCGAATACGGAACGCCAATTTGAATACTTGGAAAATAAACTAAATGAATTAAATACTCGCAGTGCTAGTGCAATTATTAACGGTTTACTACAAAAAGATAAACGATTAATTGCTCTGCTTGTAAAATATTTAGAGCAATTTAAACCGAATAATTTAACCTAGTCCCCTATTATAAAACCCTTATTTTATAAGGGTTTTTTGTTGTTTGTTTTCCTATCGTCGTCTGTGGCGCATCGAACGTTATTTTTGCGGGTAAATGGTAATAAAAATATAAATATTTAAGTAATTTATTAATATTTATATTTTTTGTGTATTATTATGTATTAATGTGTATAATATTTATGTATTAGTACTTATTAATACACACTAGTAAGTATTATAATTAAAAATGAAAGGAGAATAAAAATGAAAAAAATAACATTTGCTAACAGTAAGGGTGGAGTTGGCAAAACCACATTAACAATTAATGTTGCTCAATTATTATCCCAAATTGGAAAAAAAGTTTTATTATTTGACTTTGACCCGCAATCTAATTTAACAAATACTTTGTTAGAAAATCCGATTGATACAAATAATATAACTAAATGAATTTTGGGAGCAGATAAAGATGACTTAATTTCAACAATTTTAGAAACTAGAATATCAAATATTTTTTTAGTACCATCATATTCCAAAATGGTTTTAGAAACAAATAATATAGTTTTAAATCAACCTAATTCGGAATTTAAATTTAAAATGAATTTAGAAGAAATTGAAAAAATATTAATTAATAAATTTGATTATATATTTTTTGATACATATCCATCTATGAATACAATTTTATTAAATGTTTTATTAGCATCAGATGAAATTATTGTTCCAATTGAACCACATTCATATAGTTTTGAAGGTATTACAACTATGTTTAAACCTTATTTAGAAACAATAAATAATTCTAAAAAAATGGGAATGAATATAAAAAATAATATTAATTATTATGTTTTAAATAAAATTCAAAAAAACAAACTACATCAAAGTGTTTTTGAACTTATTTCCCAAAATGAAATTGGTAAAAAATTGTTAGATACACATATCCCCTTATCTGCTACTAAGCAAAAAGAAACAATGTTGCTTAAATTCGCCGCCATAACCAATAACAACCCAATTTATAAGTTAGTTATGGAATTAACTAATAAAGGAGTGATTTAATTATGAATAATAAATTACTTGCTTCACTGAAAAATAAAATTGATAGTAGTGCTAGTCAAATACCAAAAGAAGAAAGTTTTAATGAAATAAAAAAAGAAATAATTTATTCTGAAATTAAAGATGAAACAAAAATTGTCAGAAAAAATATTTCAATAACTTTAAAACAACAAAAAATGATAAATGAAATGTCAAAAAATAATTATGAAATTAATTTATCATCTATTGCTCGACGAGAAATTGAAAAAATATATAATGAATTTAAATTGAAAAAATAAACAAGTCTTAAAAAAAGAAGAAACAAAAAATAAAAAAAAAAGCGAAAGAAGATAAAATAACAATGAAAAAAGCAGATAATAAAGACACTATCAATCATAATTTAATGATTGTTGATGTTGATTTACAAAAATGTTTGAATTGTAGTTTTATTACTCAAAAAATCGATGATGAGTGATTTACAATCAACACAGGGGATAAAAACTGTGGTAAATAACAAAAATATAAAAAAACCACACCTATAAATTAGATGTGGTAAAATAATAGTAGTAAGTGATTTGGCTTCCTTACTCGTTAAAATTATATAAAGTGATAGTAATTTATTGTTCAGATAAATTACTATCGTGGAAACACTAGAAGCAAACTAGCGTTTCCACAGACAATTTTATCATATTTCTTGGTGTTATTTTTTAAGTAACATTGTGAAATATGATATAAATTGTGTTGTGGGAATAGTGCGGTGGTGCTATTCTCTTTTTTATTAAAAGAGAATTCAGAAAGGAATATATATAAATGAAAAAATTATTAAGTATCTTAACCATAACAACCTTGACAGCGAGCGTTCCTGCTCCGTTGCTTGCCAACACACCCTTAACTCGCAATAAACGCGATGTTGGGACAACTGCCAAAGATGTCACAAATAATTACTGAACTTTTATTGCTAGTATAAGTAAAGAAGATGCTACAAAAAACAAAGATAAATATTATTTTGTTATTTATAAAAATAAAGGTGAAAGTAATTGACAAATATATAAGATGCAAATGGGAAAACCAAACGACAGACCTATTTTTGGTGAAACCGTTGAAAGTCATAAAGCATTTTATCGTTGGGATGGTGTTGGCGAACCTAATTTACCAGAAATAAATTCATTAACTGGTGAAATTATAAATTGAAAAGGTTTTGATATAAAAATAAAAGAAAAATATGGAAAAGAAAATATTGTTGTGTGAAATGGAATAAATGCAAGGGGAGATAATAATTTTTATTTTATTATTTGACGTGGTAGAAAAAGTGATAAATGAGAAATCGTAAAATATAAAAACATAGGTCTAAATACTTCAAATACAATAATTGCAACATCTAAAACTGGTGCTGAATTAGATAGAGTAAGTCATAATTTTAGTTTTAGTAATGGTAGTGAATGAGCAGATGCCAAAAATGATGATGGTACATATTTTAAATCAGTTTATCGTTGGGATGGAGTTGGTGAACCTAATTTACCAGAAATAAATCCTAACACTGGAAATATAACAAACTGAAAACAACCAACGAAAAATGATTTTCAACAAGGAATTTTGTTTTCGCTTGTGGATGGTTCAAAAACGGCGACTTGGTCTAATAACGGTATGCGTTTGACAGTTGATGGTGAAACAAACATCAATATCAATAACCCAAATGTTACGGAAGTTTATTGAGATGGTTCTTTGCAACCGCAATTAAGTAAACAATGGAAAATCAATGTTAAACCCGAAACTGCACCACGAGATCATAAGTTAGTTATCAAATACAATATCAATGGGACAAAATACACAAGTGAAGATATTATGGTGTCGATGTTGGCAAAAATTGACTCAACACCAACACCAGTGCAACAAAATCTAAGTGATTTAATCAAAAACACTGATTTAGGAAATATCATTGATAATAATGATGACACTATTTTCTTAGCAGTAAATAAGGCAAATAGTGAAATTATTGATGATTTTTCACAAATTGAAATAACAAAAAAAGTTAATCACTCTGCAACTTTATCAGCGAAACCAGATAGTAAAAGTTACAAAGGTTCAGTTGATATTAAATACAATGTGGTTCCGGCAACAGTGGTTGATTTAAAAATTGAATTAAAACCAACTGTAAGCAGTGCGATAGTTAATAAAGACTATTTGGCACAACTTGACAGTAGTAAAATGACAAATAAAGTTGATACATTTTACTATGCGAATAGTGAAAGTGTTATCACAATGGTTAAACCAACAGATAGCAGTGTGATAACTGGGGTGGTGTATGGTTGTGATGATAAATGAAATAAAACATCACAATCAAGCAACATTGACCCAGCAAAGGGTATTAAACTTGATGGGTCACAACTTGGAGCGGTTCAGGGAAGATATTTAATTGACTTAAAAAACGAACTAGGACAAACAAATACTATTTATTTACAAATTCATAGTGAGAAAGATGAAAAAGCAAAAGCATATTGAAATACTGATAATGGTAAACAGTTTGAACAGTGAGCACAAGACCAAGAACAAGGATACGAAAATATCCGTGGTTCTAGTGCTAGTCAATTGAATAATTTGTTTGAATTATCGAAGACTTGAAAACAAAGTTTAAAACATTTAGACCTAAAATTAGATAACTTTGTTGTTGATAACATTAAAAATGTTAGTCAAGATGAAATTGATAACTATAAAACAAAACTGCTTGCTAGTGTAAAAGCCCAAGTTGAAAAGTATGTTCCCGGTGTTGTAGAAAAGACCGACTATGTTATCAGCGTTGATAATCTTGTTGCGGGTGATTGAACTACAAGCAAAGATGTCAAAGTTCAAGCGGTTGATGGTAGTACAAAACTGTTAAGTTTTACTGTTAAAACTATTCCAGTGCAACAAAAAGAAGAAGTAACAGCACTAGCATCAACACCAGTATCAAGTGATAAGGGTGGAAAATCAATTTGAAAAATACTGGGGATAGTTGCTGGTTCGCTGGCGGGTCTTGGTTTGGCGTATTGGTTGTTTAAAAGATTTGTCTTTAATAAATATTTTTTACCAAAAATAAAAAGACGCCGCCATCTTAAATTAGTTGAACAAGTTAGAAAAGAAGAAGCCGAAAAAGACGCTCAAAACAACAAGGGAGGTGAAGAATAATGATGACTTTGTTAGCGACAAGTGGGGTCGATGACTTACTTAACAAAATTTTAGGTATCGCAATGCCGGTGTTAATTGCCATCGCAGTTGTATCCGCAATTATTATGATTGGTGTTTATGCGATTGGGGGTAAATTTAACGCTGATAGTGGCAACCGCAAAGAAACAATTAAAAAAGTGATGTGGGTTTTAATTTGCTTGTTAATTGTTATTCTTGCGAGTGCGGTTGTCTTGGCGTTTAAAGATACTATCGCCCCAATCACAAGTTAGGTGGTGTAATTATGTTGTTACGAAAACGAAAACAAGATAATTTAACGGTTATAAAATCAAAAAAACCAATTTTAAAACAAGGGTTAGAGCGATTTGTAGCATATTATTTTAAAAAAATATTTACAATATTAGCAATTGCGATGATACCCTTGTTAATTATTGGTTGTATTGTGATTGCAATATTATCGGCGATATTGTGGTTTTTGCCAAATACTGAAACATCAAGTAACATTCAAACAGTTTTCTCTAATACTTTGAATGTTGAAACAGTAGAAACAACTGGCGGGTCAAACATAATGGGGAGCATTATTGGCTGAGCGATAAATAGTTTTTGTGCTATTTTGTATCTTATTTTTATCAAACCGATTGTTTGATTGCTAGGTGGAATGCAAGATGTCGTCTACTTTATTGGTGGGGGAGCTTTAAGCGAACAATTATTTAGTATGAATAATATTAGCACGATATATTGATTGCTGTTTGGTATTGCGATGGCAATGTTTATTGTCATTATTGGCACAAAAGCGATTGCGTGAATGTATAACAATCGCCGCCACGAAATGAAAGCAGCGATAACAAATGTTCTTATTATCATTATTGCTATTCCGCTAATACCGACATTGTTTATTATGGCAAATACAATTATGACAATGATTGTTAAATTGTTTTTGCAAAATGCTCCGATTGATACAAATAATATTGCTTTGGCGATTTTTAATAGTAGTTTTATGAATGGTGTTCATCATTTTAGTTATATTCCCGTTTCGTGGACATTTTCAGATAGTGGTAATTTTAGTTATATTATTTGTTTGGTCTCGGAGTGTTTTATGGTTTATATTATGTTTACTGTTTGTATGTTTTTGTTTTGGCGGGTAATTGAATTGTTTATCTTATTGTGTTATTCGCCCGTGGTGGTTGTAATGAGTGTCGCCGACCAAGGACAACAATTTCGTAATTGAAAAGATATGGTCTTTGGGCGATTTATAAGTTATGCCTTTATGTTTATAACTTATAACATATTTATTATGAGTATTGCGGTGTTAGGGCAAGTGGCAACATTTATGCCAAATTCTTTATCGCAACCAATCTTTATCTTACTTGGTATTTTTGCTTTTGGGTTTGCCGTTGCAAAATCACCACAAATTATAACGAGTTTAATTGGTGGTAATACAGCGATGAGCGATAGTATCGGTAATCTGATGTCCTTTGGAATGGCAACTAACCTTGCCAAAATTGGGGGAAAATTCGCGTGAAAATCGGGTAAATTTGCTGCTCGCAATACAATTGGTAAACCAATTGGTTTAACCCAAGGGATAAGTCACGCGATGAAAAGTGGTACACCATTTAAAGAAGCAACAGCAGGAACTTTATTCGGTGGTTTTAACCCTAATACGGGTGGTGTTGCGGGTGCATTTGCTGGTCAAGCAATTAAAACCAAAGATAAAGTTATGACAAATATCAGTGATTATCAAGCATTCAATGAACAACGAAACCAGAAAAACAATAAAGATAGTGTTTTAGAGAAAGCAAGCACTAAAACAACAAAGAAAGATAAAGGAGACAAAAACAATGGAAAATAACACAAAAATAATCACTAAAAAAGCAAGTAAAGTACGATTTACTGTCTCAAATGTTTTGGGCGGAATTGGTTGACCAGAACTTTTTATTATTTTTGTTGGCGTTGTTTTGATAACTTTATCTTTGACTTTGCTTGCAAAATTATCGCTAATTGCGGGAATTATTAGTGCTATTGTATTTGCTGTTTTGAATATCTTTTTCATAACACCAAATAAAAACGGTGATAAACTATATTATGTTATTTTTATTGCCCTTGGTTTTTTATTTAAACCAAAAAAACACAACATAGAAAATGATAGCGAAATACAAATTATCAATAACCGTGTTGTTTTTGATAATAAACAAATTCTTATTTATAAAATAAATGCTGTTGATTTAACATTGTCAACGCAAGAAGAACGCAATACACCGATTTATGACTTTTCAAATTATTTGCGTGCCTTAAATTTTGATTTTGAAATCATCAAAATTGATAGTAAGTTGAATTTTGACAAAAATAAAAACTATCTTGCACAGACCTTAAAGCAAGATAGTTTAAAAAATTCACAAAAACATCAATTAAATAATTTTTTGTCGATGTCTGAATACTTGGAAAACCAAGATTTAAAGTTAGAACAAAATTATTATTTAATTGTTTTTACAAATAACAATGATAAAAAACTTGAATTATCCTTGTTATCATACAATCAACATCTTTCTTTGACTTTGCCAACAAGCAAAGAAATAAAGAAAATTGTTGATAAAAAGATTATACCAACAAATTCAACAAACTCATCAGTAGCAACATCAATTAAAGAAACTGCAAAATATTTGAAACTGGATAACAATAAATTTGTTAGTTATTTTACTGTTAATCAATTTCCGTTGACTGTTAATGATATGTGATTAAGTAATTTTAGCGAAATAGAAAATGTCAATATTTCTATTCGTGTTCGGCATTTAGACAATATGACAGCGTTTAAATTGCTTGACCGTGCCATCCGAAGAGCACAAGACCAAGAAACTAAAAAAGCAAGTGAAGATATTGAATATAACTTATATTTACAAAACTTTAATGAGTTATTACAACTTATTCAAGTTGGGGGTGAAACCTTGAAAATGGTTTCAATTGTTTTCACTTGCTTTGCTGATAGTAAAACTGATTTAGACCAAGTTGTTTCAAATTTAAAAAATGAAATGATAAGAAATCGTTTTACTATTAATGATTTGACATTTCGCCAGTTTGCAACTTATCAATGTTTGTTATTTAACAATAATGATAAATTAAAAAACATTGAGCAAGAAATGGCGACCATTACTCTTGCGAGTGCTTGACCGTTTCCAACTAAACCGTTAAATGATCCACAAGGACTAATAATTGGGGAAAATGAACAACTACAACCAATCATATTTGACATCAAAACCAAGTCATCAATAAGAGCAAGTCATAACGCTTTTATTGTGGGTCAGATGGGGTTTGGAAAAACATTTAATGTTAAAAAACAATTAAATTGATTATATTGTAATAACACAAAAATCTATATTATTGACCCCCAACGCGAATATGGTGGTTTTGCCAATTATCACGGTGGGGAAATTATTGAATTTGGTAATAACCCAAAGGCAAAAATTAACCCCTTAGAAATCTTTACTGATAATTTTTCCGAACATATTTTGTTGTTAGAACAATGGTTTAAAAATTTGTATAGTGATTTAACAAATATTGACCTTGCTAAATTGCAAGAATATATTATTCAGTTGTATAAAAACTTTAAAATTACTGCTGATACAAATTTAAGTAAATTAACTCGAAAAGATTATCCAATTTTAAATGATTTATATAAATTGGTATATCAAAAAGAACAAGATACTTTGTTAGAAAAAATGTTGTGAAAACTAACCAAAGGAGCAGATGGCACATTGTTTAATGGTGTTAGTACCTTAGAAATTAAAAGCGACTTGATTGTTTTTGATATTTACAATATGGCAAAATCAAAAACAATTGCTAACGCACAAATGTATTTGTTGTTAGCGTTGCTTGACCGTGTTATGAAAAAGAATAAGAAAAATAATTTAACCTTGCCACCGGAAGAACAAAGTTGAGTTTGTATTGCGGTGGATGAAGCACATTTATTAATTAACCAAGATAATCTGCTTGCCCTTAATTATTTATTTACTTTATCGAAAACTTGTCGTAAATTTAACGGAATTTTATATATTTTAACGCAAAGCATTGGCGACTTTACCCAGCACGGAGAAAATGTTAAACGCCAAGCGCAGGGAATAATTGAACAGTGTACTTATCAATTTATTCATCACTTGAATTCAATTGGTTTGCAAAATTATACTGAATTATTGACTGATAACAATATGATAAATGCCTATGAGAAAAATGTTATTTTAACTCCTAAAAAGGGACTGTGTTTGTTTAGTATTAATGATAAACGCTATATTTTGCAAGTTATCGCAACAAGTGAAGAAATCAAAGCAATTGGTACCCAAGAAGACATTAATAATTTAGGAAAGGAAATATAGTTTATGGAAACAAAACAAAACGAATGAATAACAGTTAACATTTTGGCACGCAGAAAACTAAAACGCGAAACCGAGAAAGCCGTTTTATTTTCTATTCCTAAACATAAAGGTTTGTCGGTGTGAATTAATAAAAAATGTATTCACGCTTTGCGTAACGGAAAAGTGTTTGCTGTTGGTGTTAAAAAGAATGATGAATATACAATATGAACATATGACCCTGATAGCAAGCAACATTTAAAAAGTGAGATATGACAAGGTCAACACTTAATCAATTTGTATCAAAATGAATTTAAAAAAATTGTTGCTTGACTTAACAAACAACAATCGCTAAATAAATAAAATCGTTTATAACGCATTGAGTTGATATCTTATTCGTTAAAATAACGTTCGATGCGCCACAGAGGACGATTTTTTTATAGAAAGGTAGGTGTTTAAAATGTGAAAAAAAATTAAAAATTGGCGCGATAAAAATATTAGCAATAAAATTTTTTATTGATTTATTTTTATTTTAGTAATACCGTTTATGCTTGTATGTTTGATAAATTGTGCTTCGGCAATTATTATTATGTTTTTAAAATACCATACACTAGATTTTAAAAACTTTTATATTGCTTATGCTGATAAATACAGTTGGTTAATTTCAATTGTTTTGTTTATTATTGCATTCTTATTTTTCTTGTGATTTTATGTAAGTCATAAAATAGATAATATGGATAGTCCTAAAACAAAACAACAAAAATCAAACAAAGCAAGTGATAAAGAATTTAAAACATTACAGTTAAAAATGCTTGCGCTTAATAATAGGTATGGTATTCCAAAAAATAATTTAACTCAACATACTTTATTGGTTGGTACAACTGGGAGTGGTAAAACAACAACATTAATGTTTTTAGTAAAACAATTAACTCAAATATTTAAACAGACCACAATAATAATTGATGGTAAGGGGGATATTGATTTAATTAATAAAGTTAAACAACTAGACCCTAGTGCCTTTGTTTGAGAAATTGGTGGCACAACGGAATATAATCCGTTTGCGACAAAAGATAGTGTTGTATTATCTGATAAGATAATGTCGTTGTTTGATTTTTCCGAACCGCATTATGAAGCATTGGTAAATGATTATGTGTTGATTTTAACCGAAACATTAATTAATAAAAATATTGATTTAACATTAGAAAATATTATTAAATATTTTGATATTTCAGAATTAAAACAATTAATTAGTAAAAAAAACAGCAATTATGAATATTTAGAAAAAATCAATGAAGATGATATATTAGGTATGCGTTCGCGCTTGAATGTTTATCGCCAACAGTTAAAAATAAGTATCGGTATTAATAACAACTTATTAGAATTGATTACTAAACATAAAACGATTTTGTTTAGTATTAATTCGTTGATGTATCCCAAATTGGCGGGTTCTGTCGGAAAAATCATTATCCAAGACTTAAAAGAATTAACCACCCTAAAATCAGTTAATCAAAAAATTAACATTGTATTAGATGAGTTTAATGTCTTTGCAAGTGAAACCATTGTCAACTTGATAAATAAGTCGCGTAGTTTTAATTATCAATGTTTTTTGTCTTTCCAAACAATCAACGACCTAAAAACAAACAATATGAATTTAACAGACACTATTTTCGGAAATGTTAGCACTATTGTTTGTCATAACATTAAAGACCCGAACACGGCGGAATATGTCGCTAGTGTCTTTGGTACCCAAGAAACCGAAAAACTAACTCGTCAACTTGACTTTAAAAACAACACCGCTGATATGGGTTCAGTGCGTGCGGTGGATGAGTTTATTGTTCACCCGAACGACCTTAAAACCCTTAAAATTGGTGAATGCTATTTTAAAACCACTCTTTCGAGTGGCAAGTTATTTATTAAAAAAATTGCGGTTGACCCTACTTGTTTAGATGGTTTAATTCAACACTTAAACAAATAAAAATTATGTTATAATTTGATAGACACTTATTACAAATTCCTTAATATCAAAGGTTCCAGTGTCATTTACTTTAACTTGTTTTTATAACATAAATAAATTTTACATTTTTAAAATGCAAATAGAAAACACCTTAGTAAAATAAGGTGTTTTTGTTTCTTAAAATTTATTGATAAATTTATTTATTTGTTGTACAATATAAATGTTAGCGTTAAAAACGCTAGGGCAATTTAAAAATGGAAACACAACAAATTTTGAACTAAACTGTGTTTCCACAGACAATTTTAACATATTTTATTTAACTTAAAATGTGTTGTATCAATTATTATAATGTTTGTGGAAATAGCGGTCTGTTATTTCCCTTTTTATTTGTTTTCGCAAAGGAGTGATAAAAAATATTTTATCCGCACATTTGTGATAGAATTAAAACAACTAAATAAAAGAAAAATGACTTTGGGGTCATTCTTCTATACACCTATTAAGGGTCTAGTCAACCGCTTAACTAGGGTTAATATATAATTTAACTGAACCGCACAGTTGTGGTGGTTCTTGGTTAAATTATAACATTTTTTAATTTTTGTGTATAGGTAGAATGATAAAAAAGTCATCTACCTATTTTTTTTATTTATGAAAATATTTTATTAGAAAGGAAATAAAAAATGAATCAATTTATCGGAATTGGTAGAACAACCAAAGATATAGAAATTAAACAAACAAGTACTGGGAAAGAATATGCCATATTTCAATTGGCAATAGCACGCCCATATTCAACACAAAAAGAAACTGATTTTATCCCTTGTCAGGTTTGAAATAAACAAGCCGTAGTTTTACAAAAATATTGTCAAAAAGGTTCTCAAATTGCAATTACGGGCATTTTGCAATCTTTTAAAAATAAAGAAGATAAAACACAGTGAATAGTCCAAGTATCTAATTATGAATTTTTACATACAAATAATGACTTAAAAAAAGATATTTTACTATCTGAAAAATCAAATGAAATTATTGCCGAAGAGCAAGCAAATTATAGTTCAGAAGATATTAAAGAATTATTCAATGGTGATGATGCCATTTTATGAGATTAAAATTTCATCTATAATATCAATATTTTTTAACCTAAAATTATCGTTGAAACCAACCAAAAGAATATGATTCTACATTTTGGAAAATATCAACGCTGATAAGGGGCTTAAATACGGTTAAAACCGCAGAAAGGAGCATATTATTATGCAACAATTACAAAAAGAAGAACAAGTCAATTACCACTTTGTTGAGATAAATGGGTTGAACTATAAAGTTATTAATCAACTTGATGAGAAAAAACATGTTTCTAATTTTTACTTACCGAAAAAATTAGTTCGCCAACACCCTACCCGCAAAGACAGTTATAAAGTCAAAATTTATGACAAATTTATTTGTGTACCAAAAATAATGTGTTTTATTGATAAAACTGGTAAATATTTTTTGGTTGGGATTGATATGTTTTTTACCTACTGAATTTATAACACGCGTGATAATAACAAATATCGCTTGGCCGGTTATCAAGCAATTAAAGACACTGCAATTAAAGAATTGCATTATTTAACTGTGTCTGCTAGAAGATACGAAAAAGAACAAGCAACAAACCCATTTTTAAGTGGGTTAACTTACCAACAAGCACGCGAACAAATTTGCGCTGAAAGCGACAAATTAAAAGCAGAATACCAAACTTATGTACAAAGTAAGTATTCTGCTAATAACATTAAAAAATCATCAAACAGAGAAAATAATTCTCTTATTGATAAGTTTAACACACACTATGAAAAAAACAAGGGTGATCCACCAAAATTATCCGAAGAAGAACTCGACCAATTATTAGTGGAATTAGACAACTTAGACTAACTCCCCTATCGAGTTCTTCACTCCCCTATCAAAAAAAGTATAAGAACTTGCGTAAAACCACAGATGTAGCAAGACAACGAATAAACAAAATTAAGATATGGTCATTATCATATCGTTTTTGCTATTTGGTAAATCACCTATTTTTATTATCATTTTTCTTCCAATATATAACCAAAATAAATACCATTACTATATCAAAACAACATAATTAATAAATTTTACATACTTTCTTAAATAAATTTAGCGGTAATTTTATTTAAAAAATACTAATATATAGTATAATTAAATAAATTAATATTAAACTTTTATTAGTTTATTTAATTTTTTATTATGCTGCGGAACTACAAGCATTTTGGCACGCCAAGCACCCCAAACCCCGCACTCCCAACGTTGTTGATAGCACGGGGTTTGGGCTTAATGCTTGTAGTTCCGCAGTGGTGGTTATTTATTGGTTGTATTAATTACAATTAATACAACCAATAAATAACCACCTAGTTCCTTTTTTCTTTTTGCCCGAGCCCTTAAAAGAAAAAAGCGAACACAAAAAAGAAAAAACCCCACCCTGTTAGTATGACAACGGTGGTTGGTAAGGAGTTGATATTATATGGGTGAACAAGAAAAAATATTGCTGTTGATAAATAGTTGGGGATATTTAAACACCGAACAAATTAGTTTACTTTTAAATAAAAAAGAAAATGGTACATATAAATTTATTATGAAATTAGTTAGTAATAAGTTTTTAAATGTTGATACATTGCCGAAGAAAAATTATTATACTTTAACTAGTAAAGCACAAAGTCATTTAGGACGTGAGCATAAAAAAAACATTAAAGTTAATTACTATGAACTTGCCCACCAAGATATGCTTATCAAATGACTTTGTAGTCAAACCGATATCGAGCACAACCAACTGATACTGTTCGTAATTTGTTGAGTAAAGAAGGTTTAATATGACAGAAAGTTTAAAAATTTTAGATTTATTAAATAAATGAGGATATTTAACAGCCGAGCAAATTGCATTGCTGTTAAATAAACCGATTGAAAGTGCAAAAACTAATTTAAAAACATTACAGAAAAAACTTTTACAAAATAGATAAAACCACTCGCAAAAACATTTATTTCCTTTCGCATAAGGGTAATACTTTTGTTGGGCGAGTTCATAAAAAAAACATTAAAGTTAATTACTATGAACTTGCCCACCAAGATATGCTTATCAAATGACTTTGTAGTCAAACCGATATCGAGCACTACCAAACTGAGCGGGAGTTGAAAATGGAAAATGGTAATCTCAATGCTTACCCTGATTTAATCATCACTAAAAACGATGATAGCGAAATTTATGTTGAATTTGAGCGCACCCAAAAATCGCCCAGTCGCTTTAAGAAAAAGTTAGACGGACATACTAAATGAT